>DATJFH010000117.1:0-9123 GCA_035495815.1 Bryobacteraceae bacterium | reverse complement strand
TGCTTCTCCGGCGCGATCTGCTTGCGTGTCGCCGGCTCCGTTCCAGCCGTCTGGACCGGCCGGACGGGCTCCGGATCCTGGAGTTCGTCCAGCTTCTGAAATTCGCAGAAGCGAACCGTCTGCGGAACCCCGTTTTCGGTAACGCTGAAATCAGCCCCGGTCAGTCCTTCGATACTTTTTCCGCTCTTGTCCTTCACGGTGACGATCTCGACCACCAGTTGCGTGCTCGACTGGAACTTCACGACAGGACCCTCCTGCGGAAAGGGTTGCTGCGCGCCGAGCCGCGCCATCCAGAAGAGCGTCAGGATCGGGGGCAGCCTTCTCATACTTAGAACCTCACCCGGAGATTGGCTCGTACCGAGCGCATCGCGTTGGCGATCACCGGCAGGCCGAATTGGGCGCTGGTGACGATGGTATTCCAACTGGGGAAAGTGACATTGTTGAGCGCATTGGCCGCGTCCAGCCGCAGGTCGATGCTGCCGCGGTCGCGGAACGGGAACGAACGCCCGAGGGAAGCGTCCAGATTGAATTGGGCGGGACCGGTGATGGAGCTTCGCCCCGCGTTCCCCCACTGCCCAGGTGGCGGCGCCTGGTAGGCGGCCGGATTCAGGGAGAGGCCCGCGGGAGCGTCGTAAAGCGGCGCGCCGGTGTATTGCGGGCGGATGCTTCCGGTGACGCCGGTGCCTCGCACGGCCGTGAGGCAGACAGGAGTCAGGGGACGACCGCTGCCGGCCGTGATCTGCGTGGCGAGCGTCCAGTCCTTGAAGAGTACTCCCCGCCAGCCACTGAGCAGCGTTCCGCCGCGAATTCCCATGCCGGTGGTGTATTGTGTCTGGAAAGCGAGCAGGTGGCGCTGGTCAAACGGTGACAGACCTCGCTCGGCGTGAAGATCGAGCCAGTTCTGCGCGATCACCGCGCCGCCCTGCTCCTTTCCGCCGAGCGCGCCGTTGTCGATCGATTTCGAGTACGTATATTGCAGGCTGGCAGTCAAGCCGCTGCGCAGACGCCGCCGCACCTGCGCCTGACCGGACTGTCGGGTGGAGTTGCCGTTCGAAGTCAGGTAGGAGTAACCGCTGGGGCACGCCGCACACAGGGTCGGCGCCCCCGCCGGAAAGGTGTTGGGCAGGAACTCCTGCATCGCCCGCGTTCCCTTGATGCCCAGATACGTGGCCGTCGCCACCAGCCCCCCCGGCAGGTCGCGCTGGACCGAAACCTGCCAGGTCTGCGCGTAGCCCACGCGAAAATCCGGATCGATAGCGAATGTGTTGGACGGTCCGGACGTGGAGCCCGTGAATCCGTTCGCCAGCGTCAGCGGATTGCCCGGCCCGTTCTGCACCCGCAAGCTTTTCGATAGCGGAGATTGCTGCGCCATCTGGGTCGCGATCGATTGATACACCGAGGTATTGCGGTTGATGCCATACCCGGCTCGTATTACCAGAGAAGAGGCCGGAACCGGACGCCAGGCGATTCCCACTCGCGGTTCGATCCCGCTCTTATCGGGACGTACCAGGGACTCGTCGTACTTCCGCCCGGTGAGCGGCCCCACCGGATCGCGGCTGACCACCGGCGCGATGGCGGCGAAGCCCGGCGCGATGTCCAGATTCACCAACCGTCCGTAGAGTTCCGTGATCGGCGAACCGTATTCCCACCGGAGTCCGGCGTTGACCGTGAGAGCCGGGCTGATTCTCCAGTCGTCCGTCAGGTAGGCGGCGATGGACGACGTCCGGAAATATTTGTCGGCGTTTCCGAAGGCGATGGAACTGGTGTCGGGAACGCCCAGCAGGAATCCGGCAAAGTCCGAGCCCGCGGCGGCGCCGGTAAAGGCGAACGACCCGCGGGCGTCCTGCTGGGCGAGAAGGTTGAACTGCTGCCGCCGGATCTCGCCCCCGAACTTCAGATTGTGATCGCCCCGGTTCCAATAGTTGTCCGTGGACGTGCTTCCCGTCTGGTTGCGGGTGAAGGACTGGGGTTTGTCTGTCAATCCCGCCATGCCGCTGGCGAAGGTGAGGCTGGGCGGCCCCCAGTTCACCGCGTCCTGGTTGTTGGCGGTAATTCCCGCTTCGCCGGAGACGTTCAGCCGGTTGGAGAAGAAGGGAGTCACCCGGGTGGAGAGCCTGCTGTACTCGTATTTGAAAATTGAGAACACCCGCTGGCTGAAACGATGGGACCAGTTGATCGAGACATCCAAACCGGTCTCCCGGCTGGCGTCGCGGAAATCGAATACGCTCACCGAATCGGTGGAAGCGCGCTGCCAGGCGAAGCTCCCGAAGACCTGGTTCTTCCGTCCGAACGACTTGCTCAGACGCGTCTGCACGCTGTCCTGGTCGCTCACTCCCAGCAGCGGAACCTGGTAGTTGTAGCGCGCTCCGGGATCGAAATTCGGCAGTGGGTAATAGCGCAGCAGCGATTGCGCCTGCGGGCTGATGCGGCTGGCCGGGACCACCCCGTTCGGAAACGGCGCGCCGCCCGCCGGGTCAAATGCTCCGGAGCCCACCTCGCCGCCGCGCTCCGCCGGGGTCGGCATGCGGCTCGAATTCGTGCTGGCGTTCCGGCTCCGCATCCATTGGTAGCCGGCGAAAAAGTTCAGGCTGTTGCCGAGAGCCAGGCGTGGAATCCTTACCGGCCCACCCAATGACGCCGATCCCTGCAGCCGGTTGTAGGCCGGTTTCGGCGTGCGTTGCCCGGTGAGCGAAAACGACTGCGCATCCAAAGCGGAGTTGTTGAGCGTGACTCCCAGGGCGGCGTTGTAGAGCGACTGCGCGCCTCTTCGGGCGTTGCCGAACGCCTGGGACTGCGCGAACGGCGAGAATCCGCTCGTGTTCACGCTTCCATTGACGGAAAAGGAATCCGAAGCGCTGCGGCTCAGGTCGCCCGGCATCGCCGCGGTGGTATCGTCCGCCACGTGCCCGGCGCCCCCGGAGGCGTTCAGGTCCGCGCGTTGAAATCCGCGCCGCGGCTCCGCCGGCTTGACCGCCTTCGAGACGGCCGGAGCCACTGCCTTCGCCGGAACAGGCGCCGCCGGCGCGGGTCCCGACATGGCTCGGATCTCGTCAAAGGGTAGGAGTTTCAAGTTCCATTCCGCCGCGGCCGCGCCTGGAGCGACCGCCAGTTCCCGCCGCAGCGGGCAGAAGCAGAGCATGTTTACCTCGATCGTCCAGGTTCCGTCCGGCAGGTCGCGAAATACATAACCGCCCCCGGAATCCGTGATCGCGGTGAACCGCTTGTCCCCCTGAATGGCCGTGACCGTCGCGCCTGGAACCGGCAGTCCCCCGAAATTGACTTGTCCACGATGCTCGGCGGCTGACAGGACACACGCGGCCAGCCACAGTATGGCGAATCGCATTCTACGCCCCCGGCGTCAGTTCTCGGTGGGAACCTTTTCCGCATGCTCCACGACGATCATGTCGACCGGCGCTTTGCGGCTTTCGAGCTTGAGCCCCAACTTCTCCTGGACGGCCGTAAAAATCGTCGGAGCATCCGAATTCTCCCGCTGCTCCCGCAGCCCCGGACCCGGCCCCGGACCCGGTCCCGCCCCCGGTCCCGCCCCCGCCCCCGGCCCAGGCCCGCCGAACAGCATGCCTCCCCGGCTGCCCTCGTCCGGCGCCCACTCCAGATCCACATCGTAAATTCCCTTGAGATTCGTCATGTCTACGACGGGGCGGTCCACGGCGTTGGAGAGAGCGTCTACCAGGCGACTCATGGACAGGTTGCCGGCGAGCCGCCGTCCTCTGGGTCCCATGGAGATTTGAATCCGGTTGTCCTCGGCGCCGGGCTCCGCCGTCCGCATTTTCGAGCCGCCCTTTCCCGGGACCAGCGCGTACACCGGCATTACTTTCTGCTCCCGACGGACTTTCATCTGGAACCGCTCGGCCAGCAGGTTCTGAAGCATGAGAGCTACGGTTTCGGCCGGTGTCTTGGGCGGAACGGTGGCTACGATCTCGAACCGCTCCGTATTGATCCAGTCGGGGCCCGAGATCTGGCTCATCTTGACGTTGTATGCCCGGCTCAGCACCATCCGCAGCGTGGCGTTCGAATAGTTCACTCTGCCCGGATCGCCGCCCATCTTCACGCGAATGTTGTTGCCGGTGATCGGCGGGGAAGGCTTGACCGACGCCGCCTCGAACGCCGGCCCCGCCGCCTGCTGGCAGAAGAGTCCGGAAGTCCCCACGAATAAAAAACCTGCTCCCAATATTTGTCGAACCATCGTATTTCGCTCCAAGTGTAACTCTCTTTTGGTATTCGGAGCGGGAAGCCGTTTAGTTCCCAAATGTTGAAAAGAGGAGCCGGATTTTTCTGCCGTGGCAGTCGAGTTTCCCCCGACGATTTGGTTGCTTAGGAGACCTGCGCGAGTGTGGCGTGCGCCTGATAAACAGGCCGGGCGGCCTACGGGTGGGTTTCGACGGAATGATAAACAGGCTGTTGGGTTCTTAGATACGCATAAATCGCCCGCAGTTCTTCTTCCGGCCGCTGCGAGAACATCAGCCACGGCATGACCGTGAATGCTTCCGGGCCGACCTTGGGGGCGCCCGACAGCGCATAGTCCCTGTATTGCCCGAACTTCTCCACGAAGTCCTGTTCGCTCCAGCGTCCGATGCCCGTCTCCGGGTCCGGCGTAATATTGGCGCTCACCACCTTGACTCCGGGGAATTGGAAGACTTCCCCGCCGGCCAGGCGCATGCCCTTTTTCGGCTCGCCCTGCCCTGCTTGCGTGTGGCAGTTCTGGCACCCTGCCATGGTGACCAGGTACTCGCCGTATTTCACCTTGTCCGAACTATCCGGCTCCGGAACGCTTCCCACCGGCTGCGGCGCGCTCTTCATGAGTATCGAAACCGGGAACTGGACCTCCGTTTTCGGCAGGGGATTATGAACCGGTGTCAAGCTGTTCATGTACGCCACCAGTGAATAGACATCCTCGTCGCTCATATGGCGGAAGTTGCCATACGGCATCATGGGGAACAGGGCACGGCCGTCGCGGCTGATCCCTTCGCGGATGGCGCGGATCTTCTCACCGTCCGTCCAGTGTCCGATGCCGGTCTCCTTGTCCGGCGTAATATTCCGGGCCACCACCCGGCCGGGTAGTCCCAGTTCGGGCGGGAACACGACTCCCTGGCCGCGGCCGGATTCCACAACCGGGCCCCCGAACCGGGAGAAGTCGCGCAGCGAATGACAGCCGTCGCAATGGGCGGCGATTTCGAAGATATATTTCCCGCGCGCGACCCGTTCCGGCGTCATTTCCACTTTCAGATCCGAAGCCGGCGCGATCGCCGGCTCGCGCCAGTAAAGATAACCGAATCCGGTTCCCGCTATCGCAACGGTAGCCAATGCCAGCTTTGTCAGTTGTACTCTCATCCCTCTCGTCTCTCGGATTTCCCGGCGCCTGCTTGCTCTTTGTGCTCCAAAGAAAAGAAGCGGGAAATCGGGCCTGAGAAGATCAGACAACGGGCCGCGGCGGGCGTTTCGGCGCACCCGCAGGAGACCTTTTTAACTGCCTTTTACTTTGACAGGCGGCAGCGCCGGCCCTCGATCGTGCATCGCCGGTCGAGCACCAGGCCGATTGCCTCGCTGTATATGCGATGCTCTTCCACGAGAATCCGCGCCGATAGTGTTTCGACCGTGTCGTCGTCGAGCACCGGCACGGCCGCCTGCAGGATAATCGGGCCGGAGTCCAGGAATTCGTCCACAAAATGGACCGTGCAGCCAGTAATCCTGACGCCGTGATCGAGGGCCTGGTACTGTGCGTCCAGCCCGGGAAAGGCGGGAAGCAGCGACGGATGTATGTTCAGAATCCGTTGCGGAAACTCGCGCACGAAATGAGCGCTCAACAGCCGCATGAAGCCGGCCAGGCATACCAGTTCCACGCCGTTTTTGCGCAGTTCCGCCATCAGGCTGCGATCATAGACCTCGCGGTCGAGCCCCTTCGAAGGCAGGCAGACCGGATTCAAGCCCCGCTGCCCGGCCACCTCGAGTCCGCGCGCTTCCGGACGATTGGCGATCACCACCGCAATTTCCGCATCCAGCGCGCCGGAAGCGATATTCGCGGCGATCGCTTCGAAGTTCGAGCCGCGGCCGGAGAGCAGGATCCCCAGCCGCTTCATTTGTATTCCACCCGCGGCCCGCGGGGCCTGCGGGCGACTACACTGCCGATCGCGTGAAAGGGCTCGTCCATTCGCCCCAGCAGTTTCTCCGCCTTCGCACGGTCCTTGCGCGAAACCACCAGGATCATGCCGATTCCCAGATTGAAGGTGCGGCGCAGATCGCCCGGAGGGATTTTGCCCAGCCTGCGTAGTAACTCGAAGAGCGGCGGAATCCGCCAGGCCGTCAGCTCGACCTGCGCGCCTAGCCCGGCCGGCAGTATTCGCGGAGTGTTGTCCGTGATGCCGCCCCCCGTGATGTGCGCCGCCCCTTTCAGAATCTTCTTGTCGAGCAGCTTCCGGATGGGACGCAGATAGCTGCGGTGAACCTGCAGCAGTGCGTCGGCGACAGTGGCCCCTACCTCCGGCAGGAACTTGCCGGGTTCGTAGCCGGCCACTTCGAACAGCAGCTTCCGGGCGAGCGAGTATCCGTTCGTGTGCAGGCCGGTGGATGGCAGGCCGAGCAGCACGTCGCCTTCGACGATGTCCCGGCCCGTAAGCAGCCTGTTTTTCTCGGCTGCGCCCACAATGAAGCCCGCCAGGTCGTACTCTCCATCGGCGTACATGCCCGGCATCTCGGCGGTTTCCCCTCCGATCAGGGCGCAGCCGTTGTTGCGGCATCCGCGTGCGATTCCCGAGATCACGGTTGCGGCCACCCCGGCTTCGAGTTTGCCCACGGCGAAGTAGTCCAGAAAAAACAGGGGCTCGGCGCCTTGCACCGCAATGTCATTGACGCAATGATTCACCAGGTCCTCGCCAACGGTGTCGTGACGCCCGGTGAGGAAGGCCACCTTCAGCTTGGTCCCCACTCCGTCGGCGGAACTGATGAGGACGGGCTTCTTCCAGGAGGATAGGGCATAGCATGCCCCGAAGCTGCCGATATCGGTCAGGACACGCCGCGTGAAGGTGGAACGGGCAAGCTTCTTGATGGAGGAGACGGCACGGTCGGCTTCATCGATGCTGACGCCGGCGTCTTGGTAGCGGATCACTTCACTATTGTAGTGGGCGTTCGCGGAAAACTGGATCCGGAAACCGGCAGGGCCGAAGCCCCGGACGGACCTTTTTCGCCGCGAGGGTGATAGAGTAGTCTCCGAAATGCGTAACCGGAACGAAGCTGCTGGCGCTGTTTGGACCGCCATCCTGTGCCTGGCGCTGGCCCCTCCGCTTGGCGCCCGCCGGCTGGGAACCGCTGTTCAATGGAAAGAATCTGGACGGCTGGGAAATCGTCGGCGTCGGCCAGTGGACGGTGATGTCGGACGGCGTCCTGCTGGGCCAGCGGACCGGGGACTTGCGGAAGATGCTGGCGCGGGAGGTCCTCTGCCCGCGCCACAGCAGTTCAAAGGTTGGATCGATACCCAGTCCTGGCTCTATACGCTCCGGAATGACTTCAACGAATTCGACCTGCGACTGGAGTACTGGACAAGAACCACGGGTAACAGCGGCGTCTCGATTCGCGACACGTCCCAAGTGGGGAATCATGACGCCGCCGGATTACAAGCGGACGCCGTCCAAGATCGGATATGAGATCCAGATCAACAACCGCTTTCCCGACCCGCATCCTTCCGGCAGCATCTACGGCTTCATGGACGCGCCGAAGGACGGCCAGCGCCAGGATGATTGGAACGTGATGGAGATTTCATCCCGAAACGACAAGATTGCCATAGCTTTGAATAGCCGGCTGGTCGCCGAACACGCCGGAGATCCCCAGCTTCCGAAGGCAGGACCCATTGGCCTCCAGCTGCACGATCAGTTCTCGATCATCATGATCCGCAATGTACGGATCCGGGAGATCGGCCGCTGATGCGTAAGGCGTCAGCCGAGGCCTGTACGCTTTCGCTCTTTCCAAAGTTTATACAGCCTGAACCGGTATCTGTAGAGCCTAGGCAGGAGTCATGGTCTAGTACGTCACTCAAAAGAAAGGATCTTTTTCCCGATCCTGTTCCGGTACCACGGTACTATTTGTTTTCTGGTACAGCGGTGATATTTTCGATCCAGCGCAGTTGATTTGGAACTCGGCAATCGGCGCCCCGCCGAAGCGAACGGATTTGGTCTTTTCGCCAGCGGCGACATCGAAAGGATGAGCGACCCGAGTGGCGATCACGACAAACACATTCGGGGACAACCAGGAAAGAACACCGACCGGGCCAAACAGCTCCGAGATCGAAAAGGCCGGTATGGAGACTCGAGTTCGCACGGTGCAGGACAGTCCCAGGATCGTCCGCATCCCAGGTAAAACAGCAGTACCACCCATGAAACTCATTCGGCGCGACAAGAGCGAAACCTATATTTATTACTGGCAGCCCCGCAAGCGCGGCTTCATTGGAATGCGGGTCAGTCGAACGCATGCCTGGGTTATCGTGGGGAATTCCAAGGATCCCATTCAGCTGGTTGTCATCGGACCGGGGCCCACGATTCCGGTTATCGAAGAGCGTCAACCCTCGGAGTTTGCCGCCGTCCGTCTGGAAATGGCGCCCGGACACCCCGAGTTGGAACGTCTGCTGAAGGGAGACATTACCTTCGACGACGCACTGGCTTCACCGCCTGCGCAATAGATTCTCTTACGTTTCAATTCCTCCATCTTCGGTTCCTCCGGCTTCAGTTTTACTGGAACAATTGTCGAGCCCCCCCACCGACTTGACTCCGGCGCTCGTCGCTGACCACCGGCATCGTCACTGCGAGTCCCGATTAGGCGAGCGTCACGGTCACGATATGAATGAGCCGTTCAACTTCATTTCCGGTTATGTCCCACAGGAGGGCGGTATAAGACCGAACAAACTGCTCCTTGGAGTCAAGCGGAGTCAAGGATTTCGTGTAACAAACTTGACGGCTGGAAGTTGCTGATTCTAGGATTTGTTCCGCCTCAGTTGGAAATGGAAAGGAGCGTTCTGCCGTTAAGATAACGGAGAGAACGCGTGAAGAAACCACGAAAGCATTACACGGGAGAAGAGAAGGTCGCCATCTTGAGGCGGCATTTGCTGGAGAAGGAGCCGAT
>DATJFH010000116.1:0-2072 GCA_035495815.1 Bryobacteraceae bacterium | reverse complement strand
CCCGAGCAGCCGAATCCGAGAGCTTGGCCGGACCAGGGCTTATTTGCGGCATGGATCGGGCACAGTACGGTGCTGTTGAAAATCGACGGAATCACGGTTCTTACCGATCCCGTGTTCAGCAACCGCGTCGGGATTCGCCTGGGGCCGTTGACCTTGGGGATCAAGCGAATTGTGGAGCCGGCGTTGCGCCCCGCACAACTTCCGAAGATTGACGTGATTCTGCTATCGCACGCGCACATGGACCATTTCGACATCCGCAGCCTGCGGCGGCTGGAGAGCCGTCACACCACCGTCATTACCGCGACGAATACTAGCGACCTGTTGCGCGTCCCGCGTTACGGGCGGGTACAGGAATTGCGGTGGGGCGCGAGCGCCACGGCGGGCCCCCTCACGGTTGAGGCCTTTCCGGTGAACCACTGGGGCGCCCGCATGCGGACAGATACGCATCGCGGATATAACGGCTACACCATCGCCTCAGGGCGCTATCGCCTGCTGTTTGGAGGCGACACCGCGGTGACAACATCATTCCGCAGCCTGAAAAACCACAAGCCTTTCGATCTCGCCATCATGCCGGTGGGCGCGTACAATCCGTGGATTTACTATCACTGCACGCCGGAGCAGGCCTGGCAGATGGCGGGCGACGCGGGCTTCGAGTACTTCCTTCCCATACACCATCAGACTCTGACCCTGAGCCGCGAGCCCTACCTGGAACCCATCGAGCGGGTATACGGGGCTGCGGGGCGCGATGCGGACCGCGTGGCGGTGCACCGCATCGGACAGCAGTTCCGGATGTAATCCCGGCTACCCGGTCGGGTAGAATTAATGGAACATTCGGAGCCACATGCCTCTCACTGCCGGAACCCGGCTGGGCCCCTACGAAATCGTCGCGCCGCTGGGCGCGGGCGGAATGGGGGAGGTGTACCGCGCGCGGGATACCAAGCTGAAGCGGGACGTCGCGCTGAAGGTGCTGCCGGATTCGGTGGCGAGCGACCCGGAGCGGCTGGCTCGGTTTCAACGCGAAGCCGAGGTACTGGCTTCGCTGAATCATCCCAACATCGCCGCCATTTACGGAGTCGAAGACCGCGCACTGGTGATGGAGCTGGTCGAAGGGGACTCGCCGCGCGGGCCAATGGCGTTTGAGGACGCCTGGAAGATCGCGGCGCAAATCGCGGCCGCGCTGGAATATGCGCACGAGAAGGGGATCATCCATCGCGACCTGAAGCCGGCAAACGTGAAGGTGACGCCGGAGGGCGTGGTCAAGCTGCTGGATTTCGGGCTGGCGAAAGCGTTCACCAACCCGACAGTGATTTCGGAGAACCCGGATAACTCGCCGACACTGACGCTGGGGGCGACGCAGTTGGGCGTGATTCTGGGGACGGCGGCCTACATGGCGCCGGAGCAGGCGAAGGGGAAAGCGGTCGACAAGCGGGCGGACATCTGGTCGTTCGGCGCGGTGCTGTACGAACTGCTGACGGGCGAGCGGCTATTCACGGGCGAGGACGTATCGGACACGCTGGCGCAAGTATTGACGAAGAAGCCGGACCTGGACAAGGTTCCGGCGCGGGCTTGGCGCCTTTTGCGAGAGTGTTTGGAGAAAGACCCGAAGGAGCGGCTGCGCGATATCGGGGACGCGCGCCGACTGGTGGCTGAAGCTGCGGGGGAAGCGGCAGTCCCGGTCGCGGTTTTTCCGCCGGCACGCAGCACCCGGCTGTGGGTCACGGTGGCGGCAGTCGCCGCGCTCGCCGCGCTGGCTCTCGGCTATGTTTCGTACCGGCACTGGAGCGAAGAAACGCGCGTGCTCCGGTTCTCGGTGCTGCCACCGGACAGGGCGGCGTTCGATCCCGGCAGTCTTCCGGCACTTTCTCCGGACGGGCGGCGGATTGCTTTCAAGGCATCGCTGGACGGACGAACCGGGATTTGGGTTCGGGACCTGGATGCGCTCGTAGCGCGTCCTCTGGCGGGGACCGACGGAGGGAACCTGCCGTTCTGGTCGCCCGACAGCAAGTCCATCGCGTTTAACGCCAACGGGAAGCTCAAAAAGATCGACGTAAGGGGAGGTCCGGCGGTCACGT
>DATJFH010000115.1:0-16442 GCA_035495815.1 Bryobacteraceae bacterium | reverse complement strand
GGCGTCCTCAGAAAGGGCGACCGCCTTGAAGCCATCGTCACCGAGGGCGGCGATCGGGAAGGTCTTCATCGACGCCACCTACGAAGGGACTCGCCGGCCGCCGGCTCATTCTTCTCGAGTGCGAGGACCCCGGCCAGTTCAGTGAGATGCTCGAGGAATACCATGCCACTTACCAGCCCGCCGACGCCGTCGAGCGCGCCCTGGTCGACGAAATGTTCTCCGCCCGCTGGCGTGGCGACCGTATCGCCGCCATCGTCACCTGCCTCCTCGACATGGAAATCCGCTGCCAGGACCCGCTCCTCCTGCCCCCCTCCGATGACACCGCCCAGGTGCTCACCGCCGCCTTCAAGTCCCTCGCCGACAACTCGCCCGCCCTCGCCCTCGCCCTGCGCTACGAAAACCCGCATGCGCCGCCAGCATGAGCGCGCCTTCGCCACGCTCCGCGACCTCCAGCGCGAGCGCAAGACCCGCCCCTCGCCGGAACCTTCGCCCCAGCCCGCTCCCCTCGATGGAAGAGGCGAACCGCCGGACCTCCTGATGAGGCTTGCCGCAGTCGTCGCTCGCGTGCCGGCTCCCGCCCAATAACCAAAAGGATTCCCCGCTCCTCAGCCGCCGGAATCACCCGCTCTCCGGGTGTATTCTGAGATTGACCGTGGTTTTTTAGATCCGGGCGCGATCCTGTCCGGCCCACTCCCGGAAGAAAAAGAAAAGTCCGAAAAGGAACTGACCAGCGGAGTCCGGATTTTCGATCAAGACGCGTTTTCCTGGTGGTTGATGACAAGTATCGCAAGTAGTAGCATTCTGGTTGGCAGGAGTGTGAACGATGTCTAGTCGGATCGCCCAGGCGATGTTTCTGCTTGTCGCCGCCATCGGCGTGGGCTACGCGAAGGACCCCTCGCCGGACCGCGTTGTCGCCGAGTGGATGCTGCGCATGGGCGGCAGCGTCATCCTCGAGGGCCAGCGGCGCCCCATCACCGATCTCGCCGGCCTGCCCGTTTCCGATTTCCGCCTCCATACTCTGAACTTCACCGGCGTCACCCAGTGGGCCTTCGCGCTCGAGGACGAGCTCAAACGCCTGCCCACCATACCGCACCTCAAGGAACTCTACGTGAACGGCCGCCTCTGGTACGATCAGCCCGTTCCACTCGTGGCCGCCACCATGCGGCTGCTCGCCGGTTCGAAAGAGCTCGAAAAGCTGATTCTCAGCAAACCGGTCCAGACCTATATTCCGTTCGACGACACGGTCCTCACCGGTATCGCGCCCCTCTCCAGGCTCAAGGAGCTGCGGGTCCATCAGACGCGAATCCCCGGTGTGGCTCTTGCGCCGTTCACGCTCCAATACCTCGATCTCAACTACGACCGGACTTTCAACGACCAGGGCATGAGCAGCCTCAAATCCATGCCCGCACTCTCGAAACTGTACTTGCGCGGCACGTCGATTACCGACCTTGGACTCAGGAATCTCTCCGGCCTCGCCAATCTCACCGAGCTCGATCTGGCTGACACGGGAATTACCGATACCGGGCTCTCCTACCTGGCGGGACTGACGAAGCTGCGGCGCCTGAATCTCCGGGCGGCCAATGTCACCGACGCCGCACTCGCGGCCCTCAGCGGCATGAAGGGCCTCGAGGAGTTGAGCCTGTATCGCACCAAGGTGTCCAACGCGGGTCTGGCCAGGCTGGCGGATCTGAAACTCCTCCGCGCGCTCGATCTGCGTTATAGCCGCGCTACCCAGGCCGGCGTCCGCGAGTTGATCGCCGGCGTTCCGGCTTGCAAAGTCCTGTTCAAGGATTCGTCCAACCGCGAGTCGAAGCGCGAAACCGAAGCCTCCTCCGTGTCGGGAAAGGGCGAACAGGCCGTCGCCGCCTGGATCAGGTCCATCGGCGGGCAGGCGCAGATGCGCGACGGGCACGTCGCCGGAGTTTCGCTCAAATCCACCTCCGTTACCGATCGTGAGCTGGCCCTCCTCGCCGAGCTTCCCCGCCTCGAGGAGCTGAGCGTCCGCGATACCGAGATCAGCGGTATCGGCGTGTCCCATGTTGCGTCAATTCGATCTCTGGAAAAACTCGACCTCGGCTACACGCTGCTTTCAGACGCCGCGCTGGAAAAGCTGGGCTCCCTCCAGAAACTGCGCACCCTCTCCCTCACCAGCACGCTCGTGGAAGGACCGGGCCTCGCGGCGGTCGCCGGCCTCACCAGCCTGCGCGAGCTTCACCTGGAAAACGCCCCTCTCACCGATGAAGGCTTGCAGCAAATCGGAAAGCTGTCCGGACTCGAAGGGCTGTACATCCGCTACACCGAGGTTACCGACAAGGGCGTGCAGAGCCTGTCAGGGTTGAAGGGACTCAAGCGGCTCGATCTGCGCGGAGTGGATCTCACCGACGCCGGATTGCGGACCCTGTCCAGCCTGGAGCAGCTCGAAAATCTGGATCTGAGCTTCTGCCGCTTCAGCGCCGCCGGCCTGAAAGCCGTAACCGGACTCCAGCGCCTCAAGAGCCTCGGCCTGTCACAGACCAAGGTCACCGACGCGTCCATGGAATGGGTTGCGCAGCACCCCGCGCTGGAGTCGCTGAGTCTGGAATACACTTCGGTCGGCGACGACGGTTTCGCCAAACTGGCCGGGCTCACGGCCCTCACGGAGCTGCGGCTCGATCACACCGAGATCTCCGATACCTCGATCCAGGCGCTGGCCGGTCTGCGCAATCTCCAGTACGTGGATATGTACCACACGCTGATTTCGGAAAAGGGGTTCGAGAGCCTGAAAAAGGCCCGGCCCGGCTGCCGCATCAATTGGAGCCTCGATTCCACCCGGAAGGAACGCCGCACGTGAAGCTGCTGTTCATCATTCTCCTGACGCTTACCGCTGCTGCGACTCCGGGGCGTCCAGCCGAGCCCCCGGTGAGCGCCGACCGCTGGATCGAAGCGCAGGGAGGCGAAATCGTCCGCGGCCCGGACGGCTCCGCCGTCGAGGTTTCATTGGCGCGAACCTGGGCCACCGACTACGATATCGGCCGCCTGGTCGAGCTCAAAGGTCTCAAGCGCCTCGACCTGTCTTTCACCTATGTTTCCGACGCCGGGATCGAAAAGCTCCAGCAACTGCAGCAGCTCGAGGAGCTGACCCTCGATACGGCGGAATTCATCACCGACGCGGCCATGTCCTACCTGCGCGCCAACCGTAATCTGCGCAAGCTCGTCCTGCGGGGTACGGACATCACCGACGTCAGTCTGCCCTACATCGCGTCATTGACGAACCTGAAGTCGCTCGATCTCAGCTATACGATGCTCGGCGACGTCGGCATCGAGAGCCTGCCCGCCCTGTCGCAGCTCGAGGAGCTGAAGCTCGGCGCCACCCGGATCAGCGGAATCAACTTCAACTTTTTCAAGCTGCTTCCGAAGCTCAGGAAACTGAGCTTCAACGGAATTCAACGTCGCAACGGCGGCGCCTGCTGGACGCCTTTGATCACGGACCTCGATCTGGACCCGATTTCGCTGCTCTCCGGCCTGGAGGAGTTGAACCTCGGTGTCGGATTCGGACTCGGAAGAACCGGCGTGCCCGTGGGCGGCGGGAATTGCCGGTCGGCGGGCGGCATCAAGATCACCGACCTCGGTCTGGCCAAGCTGGCAAAGCTCAAAAAGTTGCGGTACCTCGACGTCAGCGGCGCCCAGATCACCCCCGCCGGCATCGAGGTCTTGCGGGGCATGCCCCAACTGGAGCGCCTGAGCCTGTGGAACTGTACCGCCCTGGATGATTCGGCGGCGGATGTTTTCGCCTCCATTCCGGGCCTGGCCAACCTGGATCTGTCGTATACATCGGCCGGTGACGGGACCCTGCAAAAGCTGGCCGCGCTCCCGAAGCTGAAATACCTGTACCTGACCGACACCAAGACAACACCACAGGCAGTGGAAGAATTTCAAAAAAAGAGGCCCGCGGCTTTCGTCTCTCATGTCCGGCGTCCGCAACCCTCCGGGAGTCCGGAATGACGCTGAGCCGCGCCGGTAGGGCATTTTTCAAGAGTGCGGCCGCCGCGCTGGCGCTTCCGCTCATCGCGGCCGACCCCGTGTTCTTCGCCACCCAGCTCTACCCGGTCCTCGAATCCGCGCAGTGCCGCACCTGCCACGCCACCGACGGCGTCGCCTCCGGAACCCGTCTCCGCTTCCCCGCCAGGGACGCCGGCCAGAACGCGATCCAGGCCTTCGGATTCTCGCTGTCCCCGCTGATCGACCGCGCAGCCCCCTCGAACTCCGTCCTGCTGAACAAGCCGACCAAGCGCATGAGCCACACCGGCGGCGAGCGGATTCCGCCCGGCTCTCCCCAGGAGAGCGTGCTCCGCGAATGGGTGAACCAGCTGGCCTCCACCCCCGAAGATGCCCTATCCGCTGCCCTGCGCCGCCTGCGCGATTCCGCAACCGCCTCCAAGCCCAACCAGCTCGTCCGCCGTCTGACCCACAGCCAGTACGACAACACGGTCCGCGACCTGCTCGGCGATTACAGCCGTCCCGCGCAGCGCTTCCCGCCGGAAGACTACGTCGACGGCTTCAAGAATCAGCTGAGCCATCAGGGAATGCCTCCCCTGTTAGTCGACTCCTACAGCGCCGCCGCCGAGAAGCTCGCCCTCAACGCGTTTCGCGCCGGAGACGTCAACGGCCTGATCCCCTGCAAGCCCGTTTCCGCAGCGGACGCCAGATGCCGGGATCAGTTCGTCCGGACTTTCGGCCTGCGCGCCTTCCGCCGCCCCCTGCGGGACTCGGAGTTCCAGCGTTACACGGCGGCGTTCAGCGCTCAGGCCAAGGCTTCGGGAAAGTTCCTCGAAGGCGCGCGCGCCGTGGTGGAAGCGATGCTGCAATCGCCGAAGTTCCTCTTCCACATGGAAGCCGGCGCGGACGGACGCTCCTCCGGCTACGCCATCGCCAGCCGCCTCTCCTATCTGTTGTGGGACACCATGCCGGACAAGGCGCTGCTCGAAGCCGCTGAACGTGGCGAGCTCGGCGCCGCCGCGGCGCGGGAAAGCGCCGCCCGCCGCATGCTCGACAATCCACGCACGGTCCAGTCTCTCGACGAGTTCTTCAACCAGTGGCTGCGCTTCGATCGCGTGTTGAATGCGTCCAAGGAGCGCCGCCGCTTTCCGGAGTTCTCCCCGGAGATGGCCGCCGAGATGGTGGAGGAAACACGGCGCCTGCTCCAGCACCTGGTCTCGACCGGCGGTAATTTCATGGAGCTGTTTACCGCGGAATACGGATTCCTCAGCTCCGATCTGGCGACCCTTTACAAGCTGCCCGCCCCGCCCGGCCAGTTCGAGTTGACGAAGTTCCCCCCCGGCGCGCGCCGGGCCGGCCTCCTCGGTCAGGGATCGTTCCTGGCCGCGACAGCCGGCCCCCAGGACACCTCTCCCACCGCGCGCGGGATCTTCGTTCGCGAGCAGCTGCTCTGCCAGCACGTGCCGCCGCCTCCCGCCAATGTGAATACGACTTTGGCCGAACTGGCCGACGACAAGCCCCTGACCCGCCGCCAGAGAATGATCGCCCACGCCGTCAATCCGGCCTGCGCTTCCTGCCACCGGCTCATGGACCCGATCGGGTTCGGCCTGGAAAACTTCGACGCCATCGGCCGCTGGCGCGAGAAGGAGAATGTGACCTTGCGCTCGAAGAACGTCGACCTCCCGCTTGAAACAGGCGGAGAAATCGCCGGCATTCCACAGTCCTCTTTCTCCGATGCGAAACAGCTGGGCCGCGTGCTGGCCGCCAGCCCCGTGTGTCAGGAGTGCATTGTGCGGCAGATCTTCCGCTATGCGTACGGGCGCATGGAAACCTCTTCGGACCAGGAAACCATTCACCGGCTCTTTGTGAAGTTCCGGGATTCCGGCTTCCATTTCAAGGATCTGTTGATCGCCCTGGTTCGGGAGCCGGAATTTTTGAGTGGATTGGATGATAATGGGAAAGTAGCTCGGGAGAGGAGGTAGCAATGCGGCTCAGCAGACGCAGATTCTTGCGCGGGGTCAGCCTGTCCGGCGCGGTGGTCCGGGTCGGACTTCCTCCGCTCGCGGCCATGTTCAACTCCAATGGCACGGCCTATGCCGCTTCCGGGAAGAGCCCCGGCGCCGGGCCGGTCGAACCGCGCTTTCTCGTGTGGTTCAACGGCAACGGCATTCCGGAGCGCTACTGGATCCCCGCCGAGACCGGCTCCAATTACGAGCTGACTCCCTGCCTGGCGCCGCTCCAGCCGGTGCGGGAGTACGTCCACGTCATCAGCGGAATCGACAATGTAGCCGCCAGGCTCAACGGCCAGGGCAACGGCCACTTCACCGCCTTGTGCGGCCTCACCACCGGAACCGCCTACACCGGCCGCGGAGCGTCCGGACCTTCCATCGATCAGCTTCTGGCGGCCAGGATCGGCGATAAATCCCGCTTCCACTCGCTGCAGATCGGCGTCGCTCAGGAATCCCACGGCGAGAACGTCCACCGCAATATGAGCTGGGCGGGATTCGAGCGGGCGCTGCCGCCCGAGATGATTCCGCGCAACCTCTTCGACCGCCTGTTCGGAGTCAAAAACGAAAGCTGGGTCGGCCGCAAGAAGAGCGTGCTCGACCTGGTGATGAGCGATGTCAACGAAGTCACCACGACCCTCGGCCAAGCCGACCGCCATCGTCTCGATGAGCACCTGAATTCGGTGCGCGACCTGGAGCGTGCCATCTCCAGCCTGCCTCCGGACTACGGCAAGAACCTCAAAGAGCCCGAGGACATCAGCGACCTCACCGATTACCCCCGCATCGCCAAAATCCAGTCCGACCTGCTGGTCCATGCCTTCGCCTCCGGCCAGACCCGCGTCGCCTCCTACATGTTGACCAAGTGCCAGAGCCTGACCCGTTTCCCCTGGCTGGGGCTGGCCGGCAACCGGCACCACGATTACACCCACAACGTCGCCGGAACCGCGACCCAGCAGCGCATCATGCGCGACATCTGCCGCTGGCACGTGGAAGAGTTCGCGTACCTTCTGGAGCGGATGAAATCCATCCCGGAAGGCGACGGCAACCTGCTCGATCACACCTGCGCCGTGTTCATGCATGAGCACGCGGAGGCCAATTCGCACAAGTGCAACGGCCTGGCCATCCTGGTGGCCGGCGGCGCCGGAAAGATGAAGACCGGCATGCACACCAAGTCCCACAACAGCATCGGCGATGTCTACAAGACTATCGGGGAAGAGATCTTCAAGACGAAAGTGGACTTCCCGACCGCGCAGGAGAAGATGAGCGCGATCGTCTGAGCGTCACTCGGGCTACGCGATCAGCCCCCGGACCACGTTGCCCGCCACGTCCGTCAAGCGGAAATCCCGGCCCGCGTGGCGGAACGTCAGCCGCGTATGGTCGAAGCCGAGCAGGTGCAGGAT
Organism: Bryobacteraceae bacterium; assembly: GCA_035495815.1. Taxonomy (GTDB): domain Bacteria; phylum Acidobacteriota; class Terriglobia; order Bryobacterales; family Bryobacteraceae; genus DATJFH01. The sequence continues at coordinate 9,061 of DATJFH010000115.1, read as the reverse complement.
GGTGGCGTGGAAATCGTGCACATGCACGCCGTCCGAGGCGACTTCCGCGCCGAGCTCGTCCGAGGAGCCATGGACCACACCGGCCTTGGCTCCGCCTCCCGCCAGCCAGGATGAGTACACATTCCGGTGATGGCTGCGCCCTTTCGGGCTGTCCGGCCATGGCGACCTCCCGAATTCCGAGGTCCACACCACCAGCGTTTCGCCCAGCAGGCCCCGCGATTTCAGGTCGTTCAGCAGCCCGAAGATTGCGCGGTCGACGTTCCTCGCCAGCGGCTCGTGCGTCTTCATGTCTCCGTGCGCATCCCAGTTGCCGGACGCGCCCACGTCGATCAGCTCGACGAATCGCACTCCGCGTTCCGCCAGGCGTCTCGCCACCAGGCACTGCCAGGCGAAGCCTTTCGTCGAGCCGCGCTCGAGGCCGTACAGAGCGAGCGTGGCGTCGGTCTCCTTCGACAGGTCCAGCACCTGCGGCATCTCCATCTGCATGCCGAAGGCGGTCTCGAACGATTGGATGCGGGCGGCCAGCTTCGGATCCCCCGGCCGGCTCTGCATGTGCTTCCGGTTGTAACGCTCCAGGAGTCCCAGCTCCATCTCCTGCAACTCCGGCGTGGCCGCGCGGCGCGCCAGGTTCGGAACCGGATCCTTCCCCGGCGTCACCAGCGTGCCGGAATGGACGCCCGGCAGAAAATCCGACGACCATACCTGCGCCCCCGAATACGGCAGCGCCGGCGCCACCACCACGAACGACGGCAGGTTGCGGTTCTCCGTGCCCAGCCCGTAGCTGACCCAGGAGCCGATGGACGGCCGCGCGAAGGTCACCGAGCCCGTGTGGACTCCCAGCGTCGCCTGCGCGTGGTCCTGGTGGTCGCCGTGCATGGAGCGGATCAGGCACACGTCGTCCATGCTCTTGCGCACCCATGGAAACAGGTCGCTCACTTCCGTGCCGCACTTCGACTCGCGCTTGAACTCCCAGGCCGGCGCCAGATAAGGCTTTCCGTTCTTCGCCTTCTTCTGCTCCCGAGCCGCCGCCGTGAGGCCCGGCTTCGGATCGAAGGTCTCCAGGTGCGAGACGCCGCCGCTGCAATTGATGAAGATGACCCGTTTGGCCTTCGGTGGGAAGTGCGGCGCCTTGGGCGCCAGGTCGTCGCCCGTAACCGCCAGGCACTCGCGCAGGATTGCGGGCAGCAGCGCCGAACCGGCGACCATCGAACGGATCATGCTTCGGCGCGTCGGGTCGAAGCTGGAGTATTTGGAAGCCATGTCGTTACCTCAATCCACGAAAAAGAACTCGTCGCTCGACAGCAGAACCCGCAGCAGGCTCGCCAGCGCCGTGCGGGACTTCCGCTCGGCGGGAACCTCGTCCTTCAGCGCGGCTTTCGCCCTGGCCAGATATTCGGACCCTTCGCGCACCTCGGCCACGGTCGCCGGACGGCCGAGCGCCAGGTTGTAGGCGAATTGGATCCGTCCCGGTATATCGTCGTAAGCCATTCCGACCCGCACCGCGAACTGATCGGACTGCGTATGGATGAACTCGCTGTTCATCTCCGAAAGCGCCTGCAGCGCGGTGACGCTCGAGCCCCGCGTGGCCGTGCTGGCGTTGGGATCGGCCGGGTCGAATACCTCGAGGATCGGATTTTTCCGCAGCCGCTGCTGCATCAGGTAGACGCTGCGCTTGTTGTGATCGTAGACGGCGAAGAACTGCCTGTGCTGGCTGTAGGACCACTGGTAGACAGGCGGGAACGGATGCGGTCCGCCCGGCGTGGGATCGAGCTGCCCGCTGACCGCCAGCATTGAATCCCGGATTTCCTCCGCTTCCAGACGCCGGCGGTCGAACTTCCACAGGAATTCGTTCTTCGGATCCTTTTCGAAATCGGCTGCATCGTGCCCGCTGGAAAGCTGATAGGCCCGGGTGAGCATGATCAGCTTGTGCATCTTCTTGATCGAATAACCGGACTCCGCGAATCGCGAAGTCAGCCAGTCCAGCAGCTCGGGATGGGTGGGCGCTTCTCCCCGCACGCCGAAGTCGTTGGGGGTGGGGACCAGCCCTTTGCCGAAATGCCCCAGCCAGATGCGGTTGGCCATCACCCGCGCGGTGAGCGGATTTCCGGGATCGGCGATCCAGCCCGCCAGCTCCAGCCGGCCGCTGCCCTTCTCCTCCGGCGGCAGCTTCTGCCCGCCCAGGATCGTCAGCCAGCCGCGCGGAACCTCTTCGCCAAGCTGTTTCGGATCGCCCTTGTACTGCATGCGCGCGTTCTTGCCCACGCCTTCCTTCACAGCATAGGCGCGAGCGACATCGGGCGGCTTCAGCTCCATCGCCAGAACCTGCGCCTTGAGCTTTTCGACCTCCTCTTTCGCGTTGGGCCGGTTCTTGGCCTCGCCGAAACGGTATTCCCGGATCTTGGCGTAGACGCCCTTGACCTGATTCTCCCAGGCTGAAAGCTGCTGCTGTTTCTCGGGACCGCCCAGCGCCACCGAATCATACGGGCGCGGCGTTGTCTCGACGCCCGGGAACGAATAGATGGTCGATTGGAAGATTCCGTAGAGCGCGAAGTAATCGCGCTCCGGAATGGCGTCGAACTTATGATCGTGGCAGTGGGCGCAGGAGATGCTGAGCCCCAGCATCCCTTTCCCGATATTGTCGATGGTGTCGTCGATGGTGAGATGATGCTCGTTGTTGCTGGAGGCGAACCGGCGCGAAAGCGCGATGTAACTGGTGGCGATGATCTTGCCCTGCCGGTCCTCGTCGTTGGCCGGCTTCATCAGGTCGCCCGCGATCTGCTCCTTCAGAAAATCGAGATACGGCTTGTCGTTATTGAACGATTGGATGACCCAGTTGCGATAGCGGTACAGATCCGGCGCCGGAAAATCGGAGTTGCAGCCGGCCGTATCGGCATACCGCACCACATCGAGCCAGTGCCGTCCCCAGCGCTCGCCGTATTGCGGAGACGCAAGCAGACGGTCGACCACTTTCTCGAATGCCTGCGGCGAGACGTCCTTGACAAAGGCATCGACGTCTTCCGGCGCCGGCGGCAGACCCGTAAGGTCGAAAGTCGCGCGCCGGATGAGCGTGCGCTTGCCGGCCGGTCCCACCGGTTTAAGGCCTTTCTCGTCGAGCTTGGCCTTGATGAACCGGTCGATGGAGGTCTTGCTCCACAGAGGATCGCCGGTTTTCGGAGGCTCCGGATCGCGCACCGGCTGGTAGGACCAGTGCCGGCGCGCTTTCTCGAAATCGTAGGGCGGCGGAAGCGCGGCAGCCGGCTGGCTGCGCGGATCGGGCGCGCCCATCGTGATCCAGGTCTCGAAGTCGGCCACTACTTCGGGCGAGAGCGGCTTTCCGGGCGGCATCTTCAAGGCTCCGGATTGCTTCAGCGCCGCCAGCAGCAGGCTCTTCGACGGGTCCTTGGGAACCACCGCCGGGCCGGAACCGCCGCCACGCCGCAAACCGTCGCGCGAATCCACCTGCAGTCCGCCCTGAGGAGGCTTGGACGCGGCGCTGTGACAGCCGTAGCAGCTTTCGGCGAGAACCGGACGGATCTTCTTCTCGAAGAAATCGAAGTCGTCGGCTTTCTGCGCGAGCAGCGGAACGGTGGTGAGCGCGAAGAGACAGGCGTAAGCGTAGTAAGTCAACTTAGCCACTATTCTACTTGAATGTCAGTTCCGGTTTTGGGGCGGGCGCGCCAACAGTAGGCCTTGGCCCTTGGGCGGACCGGATCTCATGACCCTGCCAAGCACGCTCCATAGAAATGTTGCCCGGCCAACGGCGGCAACGTGGGGATGAGAACCGGCCCGCAGCCGCTCGCGCGCTCGCGGCGGTCGCCCAACACGCGGGAAGCGGCCTCCTGGCCGCGTGCTCCGAGGGATAGGAGGGCTCCGCGGGGTCTCGATCGCCTCTGAATCCCGGAACCGGCAGCGGGACCCGATGTAACGCTAACGGAGTGCCAATTCCTTCCACTCGTTACAATCAAGGAGAGCCTGCAGTCGTCGCCTTTTGCAGCCGCTACAAGCGAACAGTACGAGGCGGGGCGCCGGCGTGGCCCGCTGGTCACCAATGAAGCTGCTGATCATCGAAGACGAGAAAAAAACGGCGTCGTACTTGAGGGAAGGCCTCATCCAAAGTGGATACGTGGTGGATGTCAGCGCCGACGGCGACGAGGGTCTTCACCTGGCGTGCAGCGGAAATTACGACCTCATCGTTCTGGACGTGATGCTGCCGGGCCGGGACGGATGGTCGGTCATCGGGGATCTGCGGCGCTCCGGAAAGGATACGCCGGTGATCTTTCTGACGGCTCGCGATGCTATTCCGGATCGGGTGAAAGGACTCGGACTAGGCGCCGACGACTACCTGGTGAAGCCATTCGCCTTCTCTGAACTGCTGGCCCGGATTCAATCGATCCTACGGCGTTCTCCCGGCCGCCATGGAGACATCTTGAGAATCGCCGACCTGGAGATCGATGTCACCCATCACAGGGTAGCGCGAGACCGGCAGCGCCTTGATCTTACGCCGAAGGAATTCCTGTTGTTGTCACTGCTCGCCCGGCACGCCGGGGAGGTGCTCGGCAGGATCTTGATCGCCGAGCAGGTGTGGGATATGAACTTCGACAGCGACACCAACGTAGTCGATGTGCATGTTCGACGGCTGCGCACCAAAGTCGACGATCCGTTCGGCAAGAAGCTCATTCACACCGTGCGGGGTGTCGGATATGTCCTCGAAGACCGAAGCTAGCGGATCGGAGCGCCGCCCACGAGGGCCTTGGTCGCTCGCCGGCCGGCTCACGGCCGTTTACGCGGCCGCGGCATTCGCGCTCGTTCTGGTCTCAACCTTGCTGATCCACTGGAGCCTGGTCCGCAGCCTGGCGGAAGAGGACGATCAGTTTCTCGCCGAGCGGGCCCATGTTCTGGCGAGACTCGTGAAGGAACATGCCGCAAAATCGGTGGAACTGCGCTGGGAAGTGGAATCAGAATGGCAAGGCTTCCGGGCGCCGATGAGCTATGTCCGGATTCTTGAATCCACTGGCAGGATCCTTGCGGAAACGCCTGGCATGGCCGGCGAGCTGCCGCGAGAGTTGTTCCCGGCGCCCGCCCCAATCCCTGACGCGATTCGGCAGGGAGTGGACCTCCGTTCACGAAACGGCCAACTTTTTCGTGTGCTGTCGCTAGCTGTGGGCGGCCGATCCCAGGGCGATGACCAGATCCTCCAAATCGCAATGGATCGCAGCAGCGATGAGGACGTTGCAGGGCGGTCGAGCCGCGTGCTGATGCTCGTGCTGGCTATCGCGATGATCGTGAGCCTGTCCGCCGGTTATCTGATTGCCCATCGCGGGATGCGCCCTGTGAACGCGATGGCCGAAACCGCGGCAACGGTCAGGACCGGCACCCTCGGCGAGCGTCTCAAGGTAGATGGCCTGCCCTCGGAACTCGGCGCGCTGGCGGCTACGTTCAATGAGATGCTCGCGCGGCTGGAAGAATCTTTCACTCGCCTCTCGCGCTTCTCTGCTGATATCGCTCACGAGTTGCGGACCCCGCTGAACAACCTCCGGGGCGAAGCGGAAGTCGCCCTTCGCACGGGTCGCTCACGAGAGGACGTTCTCAGTTCCAGCCTCGAGGAATACGACCGGATGTCGCGCATTATCGAAAGCTTGCTGTTTCTGGCTCGGGCCGAAAGCCCCGAAATGCAGCTCAAGCGGGAACGGCTCGACATAAAACAGGAACTCGAGACGATCCGGGAGTTTTACGAGGCGGCTGCTCAGGAAAAGGGTGTGGAGATTCGAGTGGAAGTACCCGCGCCGGCTGCTGCGGATCTTGACCGCACTCTGTTTCAACGCGCCCTCGGCAATCTTGTCTCCAACGCGCTCGCGCACACGCCCCAAAAGGGCTCGATCGTATTGCGGTCTGTTTCCGAAGCGCGGGCGATTCGCGTCGAGGTTGTCGACAACGGAACCGGGATCGCGCCCGGGCATCTCTCCAAAATCTTCGAACGCTTCTACCGGGCGGACGGAGCAAGATCGCGGAACTCCGGCGGAGTAGGCCTCGGACTGGCCATCGTACAAAGCATCGCCGCTGTCCATCGGGGATCGGCCGGCATTCAGAGCGAGCCGGGACGCGGCACAACGGTCAGGCTGGTTTTCCCCAGATGACGAAATCGTAATCCGGGCTTCATCTTCCCGTCCACAACTCCGTCGCTACACTCGAAGCGGTGAGCCTTCGCCGAATTATAGTTTTCGGCACCGCGCTAAGCATCGCCGGGGTGTCCGGATGTGTCGCATATCGGCCACGTCGGATCGAGCCTCCCCGCCTGGAACAGGAATTCAGGAACCGCAGCCTCACCGATAGCGGTCTGAATGACTTTGTGCAGTCCGCGGTCCGAGGCGTTCCGACCCCATGGCCGCCGGTCTCCCTGGACCTTCAATCCATCACCTGGATCGCGATCTACTACAGCCCTGACGTGCGGCTGGCCCGGGCCCAGATGCGGGTCGCAGAGGAGCAGATCGTCGCGGCCGGCGCGCGGCCGAACCCTTCTCTCTCAGGGGAAGCCGGCTATAACACGAGTCCGGAATCCAAAGCGCTTTTCTCGCTCCTTCCCAACTTCACCATTCAGACCGCTGGCAAACGCGGTTATCGAATCCTGCAAGTGGAGCGTCTCGCGGAGGCGGCGCGTCTCGCGGTCAGCGAAGCAGGTTGGCGGGCTCGCAGCCGCGCCCGGACGGCTCTGGTGGACTACCTGATCTCCGTTCGCCGGCGTGACCTGTTGCGCAAGGAAGAACAGCTGCGCTCGGAAATTGTGCGGATCTTCGATCGCCGATTGGAAGTCGGCGAGGCGGCGCGTCCGGAACTGGATGTCTTCCGAGTCGACTTGGTCACCGCTCAGTCCGCGCTCCTGGCCATCGAAGGGGAGATGGGTCGAGCGCATGCTGCCCTTGCAAGCTCCATCGGTGTGCCTCGGGCGGCCATCGAGGGAACACCTGTCGAGTGGCCCCGAATCGACTCGCCGCCGCTGGAAGGCGGGCTGCCCCTGCAGGCCCTGCAGAGGGCCGGTCTGCTCCACCGCATAGACGTCCGCCGGCTGGTCGCGGAATACGCTGCTGCCGACGCCACTCTGCGGCTCGAAGTGGCGCGCCAGTATCCCGACATTCAGATCGGACCCGGATACACGTTCGAGGAAGGATTTTCTCGATACATCTTTGCGGGCGGCCTTGCTCCGGTACCGTTGTTCCACCGCAACCGCGGCATGATCGCCGTGGCCGAGGCGGAACGTGCGCGAGTCGAGACGCAGGTCGAGGCCGCGCAGGCGCAGGCGATCGGAGAAATCGAGAGAGCCTTGGCGCAATATCGCGCCGCGACCGCCGAGTGGAGCGAGGCTGCACGACGCCTGATCGCGATTCGAAGGGAGCGCGAGGAGGCTGCGGTAAAAGCACTCGAGGCTGGTGAAGGGGATCGTCTGGCGGTCGCCATGACTCGTCTGGAATCGGTGACGGCGGAGCGAGCCCGGTTAGATGCGCTGGCACGCGTCCAGGCCGCGCTAGGAGCACTCGAAGATGCAGTGCAGCAGCCGCTCGAGCCTGGAGTGATATTTCCTGACCCGCTGTCGATTCCGAGGGTCCGGCCATGAGCGGCCTCCGGCTGGGCGCGCTTCTGATGGCCGCTGCTCTGGTGGGCGGACTGACCGTGTGGATCGGACTGCGATCTCGCGAGGAGCGTTCGGAATCGAAGGAACACGCAGGAGCGGGTGAGCAAGAGTCTGCGATCAAGACTCCTGGAATCGTACAGCTGGATGCCGACTCGCGGAGACGAGCCGATATCCGGACAGCGGCGCCTGCTCCATATTCATTACAGCCGCGGATCGTTGCCTATGGGCGGTTGGAGGAGGACCCGTCGCGCTCGTTTACTGTCAGGGCGCCGCTGGCTGGCACGCTCCTCGCGGGGGACAGCCAGGCGTGGCCGGCTCTCGGCCAAAGGATTCCCGACGGGGCGACGATCGGAATGATCGAGCCCCGGCTGGCCGCAACCGATCAGATTTCGCTCACCAACCAGCTCAATACCGCGAAGGCGGAATTGCGGGCCAGCGAATCGGCGCGCGAAACCGCGCGGTTGGGCCTGGAACGCGCGCGCATTCTCAACGCCGATCGAAAGAACGTCTCGGATCGGGTTCTGCAGGAAGCGGAGTCGCGATGGAACGCGGAAGAGGCGCGCTGGAGCACCGCGCAGGACGCCGTCCGTCTTCTGGAAGCTTCTCTCCGGTCCATGGGACCCGGTGGCCGCAGCGCTCTGGTCACGCGGCGCGGCGGAGAAGTGGTCGAGGTGATGGCACAGCCGGGCGAGGCGATCGAGAGCGGGCAACCGGTCGTCCGGCTGGCCCGTTTCGATCAACTGCTCGCGAGAGTAGCTCTGCCCGTAGCGCAGAACGCGCCTGCGGAGGCGACCCGCGCGTTGATTTCGGTCATGGGCCTGGAAGGGCAGCCGGTCACGGGAGATCGTGTCGCACTCGCCTCCAGCGTCGACCCACGGGTGCAGAGCCCCTCCCTCGTTTTTCGCTTGAACCAGCCGCCGCCCGGCTCACGTCCGGGACTTGCTGTCACTGCCTGGGTCAGGCTGCCTGGAGCGGCTCGCCGCGGCTATCTCGTGCCTCGCGCCGCGGTGGTTCATTTCCGTGGGAAGAAGTATGTCTACGTCGAAAAGGAACCCGGCCTTTTCGAGCGGCGCGAGATTGAGGCGCCCGAACCTGTTGATGGCGGCTATTTCACGACGAATCTTCGGGGAGAAGACCGCGTCGTCATCAACGGCGCCCAGGCGTTGCTCTCGGAAGAGAACAAGACAGGGCTGGAAGTGGAAGGCGAGTAGCGAATGCTCTCCCGACTCGTCGGCCTGTCCATCCGGTTTCGCGGGATTGTGGTCGTGCTCGCGTGCCTCACGATCGGCTACGGCGTGTACACCGCACAGCACGCCCGTTACGACGTTTATCCTGAATTCGCACCGCCCCAGGTTGTCGTTCAAACAGAAGCCCCCGGTTTCTCTCCCGAGGATGTCGAGCGCCTTGTCACGCGACCAGTGGAATACGCGCTGAACG
>DATJFH010000114.1:0-74957 GCA_035495815.1 Bryobacteraceae bacterium | reverse complement strand
GCATACCGGGGGAGGCCGTCGCGGCTCTACCACAACAACGGCGACGGGACCTTCACGGATGCGAGCGCTTCGAGCGGCATTGCCGCGCTGCCCGGGCGCGCGTTGGGAGTGGTGGCGATCGATTACGACGGCGACGGGCGGCAGGACCTGTTCGTCGCCTGCGACGCCACGCCCAATCTGCTGCTGCGCAACCGCGGCGGCGGGGCGTTCGAGAATACCGGCATCGAGGCCGAGGTCGCTTATAATCCGGATGGCGTGGCTCGCGCCGGCATGGGCGTGGACGCGGGCGACCTGGATGGAGACGGCCGGCCGGACTTCGCCGTCACCAACTTCGACAGCGAGTACCATGCGCTTTATCTGAATCCGGGCCGGCTGCCGTTTCACGAAGCGACGGTGGAATCGCGGCTGGCGCAGTTGACGAAGGCTTATGTAGGCTGGGGAGTGCGAATAGTGGATTTCGACAACGACGGCGTGCTGGACCTGTTTATCGTCAACGGCCATCTTCACGAGGGGATCGCGCGGTCGAATCGCACGGTCAGCTACCGGGAGCCGCCTTTATTGCTTGCGAACGACGGCGGGGCGCGCTTCTCCCGCGTGGCTGCGGGTCCTGTGTTTCAGACCGGCTATCTTGGCCGGGGGATGGCGGCAGGCGACTTCGACAACGACGGCGCGGTCGACATCGCTTTCGTCTCGCTGAACGATCCGCCGGTGCTGCTGCGCAACGAGGCTGCCGAGGGACGCGGGTGGATGGGGGTGCGATTGCGCGGGCGGGCGTCGAATCGCGACGCGATCGGCGCGAAGCTGACGCTGCGGGCCGGCGATCGCAGCCTGACCCGCTGGATTACGGGCGGTGGCAGTTTCCTCGGCTCGCACGACCGCCGCGTCGTCTTCGGTCTGGGACGCGAGGAAATTGCGGGCGACCTGGAGATCCGCTGGCCCTCGGGTCGTACGCAGCGCGTGAGCGGACTGGCGGCAGGCCGTTATCACGACATTACGGAACCTCTGTAAGCTTGTACCTATGAGTGCGAACGCGGAGGCAATCGGGATTCCGGTGGGAGAGATCGAGACACCGGCGCTGTGTCTGGACCTGGAGGCTTACCGCCGCAATCTGCGGCGCATGGCTGACTACATCATCGGAACGCACGGGCTGGCCTGGCGTCCGCACATGAAGGGTCAGAAGGCTCCGGAACTGGCGCGAGAGGCAATGGCGGCGGGCGCGGCCGGGGTCACCTGCGCCACGCTTTACGAAGCGGAAGTGATGGTGGAGGCGGGCGTGGAGAACGTCCTGCTGGCCAATCAGGTGGCGGGCGGGCGGAAGCTGGCGAGGCTGGCGCGCCTGGCGCGGGGGGCGCGGCTGATAGCGGCTACCGACAGCGAGGAACATGCGAGGCAGCTCAACGCGGCTGCCTTGGCCGAGAAGGCCGTCATTCCGGCGCTGGTGGAAGTGGATGTGGGCATGAAGCGATGCGGCGTGGCGCCCGGCGCTCCCGCCGCGCGGCTGGCTGAGAGTATCGATCAAATGCCCGGACTTCGCTTCCTGGGAGTGATGGGCTGGGAAGGGCACGCCGTGCCGATGCAAGGCGAGCAGAAGCAGGGCGAGATAGCGGCTGCCATGGCCCGGCTGGCGGATTCGGCGGAGGCGTGCCGCGCCGCCGGGCTGAGAGTGGAGATCGTGAGCGCGAGCGGCAGCGCTACGTACCTGCTCTCCGCGCCGAGGCCGGGGCTGACCGAAGTGCAGGCGGGCGGCGGAGCGTTCTGCGATCTGAATTACCAGCGCTGGGGGCTCGATCATGAATTCGCGCTGACGGTGTTGACGCGAGTGGTGAGCCGTCCGGCGGCGAATCGCATCATCGTGGATGGCGGGTTCAAAACCATGTCGGTGCAGCACGGCCCGCCGCGTCCCACCGGATTGGGACCGCTGAAAAGTATGGTGCTGACCGCGGAGCACGGCATCCTGGAACTGGAGGGGGAGGATACGACGCACAAGGTCGGCGACACGGTGTCCTTCATTCCGGGGTACACCGACAGCACGGTCTGCCTGCATGACGAATTCTGCGTGATCCGCAACGGAGCGCTGGAGGCCGTATGGGGGATTCCGGGGCGGACCGGACGGCGGTGAGCGACCGCATCCAGGCTTCGCCGCGATACAAGTGGGCGCTGGTGCTGACCCTGTTTTTCGTCAGCACCTTGAACTACGCCGACCGCACGGCGATCACGGCGCTCTACACGCTGTTGAAGACCGACCTGGGATTCACGGATGTCGGGCTGGGCGCGCTGGGGTCGGTATTCCTGTGGACTTATGCGTCGTCGTCTCCGTTCGCCGGCTTCCTGGGCGACCGTGTCAGGCGCGGGCGTCTGGTGATGTGGAGCCTGGCCGGCTGGAGCCTGGTGACGCTGCTTACAGGGCTGGCGGCGACGCAGTGGCAGCTGCTGGGAATGCGCGGGGCGCTGGGACTGGTGGAGTCCATGTATCTGCCCGCGGCGATGGCGCTGGTCGCGGAGTATCACGGTCCGGAGACTCGAGGGACAGCGCTGGCGCTGATGGCGCTCGGCAACTACGTCGGGATGGCGGGCGGCGGCGCGGTGGCGGGCTACTTCGGCGAGCAGTATGGATGGCGCATGCCGCTGATCACGCTGGGTGCGGCGGGCCTGCTGCTGGCGGCGATCTGCTGGTTCGTTCTGCCCGCAGGACGGGCGAAGCAGCCGGCGAAAGGCGAGGCGCCCGCGCTCTCATTTCCGGCGTCCGCGGCGGCGCTGATTCGCATTCCTTCGTTTCTAGTGTTGGCGGGCGCGGGGGTCCTGACGGCCATCGGCACGTGGATCTTTATCAACTGGCTGCCGCTGTACTTCCGGGAGAACCTGGGGATGACGCTGGCGAGCGCGGGCTTTTTCGGCTCGTCGGTGGTGAGTCTGAGCGGCGCGGCGGGCCAGGTGGTGGGCGGGGTGACGTCGGACAGAGTGGCGCGCGGCGGTCCGCATCGCCGCATGTTGCTGCACGCGGCCTTGATCCTGTGCGCGGCGCCGACGCTTCTGGTGTTCGTGCTGACGCGGAACGCGACACTGATCATGGCGGCGCTGGTGATCTACTCCCTGCTGCGCACCAGCGGCGACGTCAACATGCTGCCGCTGATATGCGACCTGGCGGGGGTGGACAAACGTTCGACGGCTTTCGGCATCACGAATATGGTCAACACACTGGCGGGCGGGCTGGGCGTGTTCGTGGCCGGATATCTGAAATCAGGTTTCGGACTGGAAGGGGTGTTCGCCGGGGTGGCGGGAATCCTGGCGCTGGATTCGGTCCTGTTGTTCACGGGCTACTTTTTCCTGCTGTGCAAGGACCTGCGCCGGAGCGGAGTGGTTATATGAGGGGCGGTCAGCGGGTTCGGGCGAGCTCCAGCTCGCGCGGCCGCTGCTCATAGCCGGGCAAGGGAATCACCGGACGCGCGATGAAATCCCGCACGAGGGCCTCCAGGTATTCATCGAACGCCGTTTAGCTTATATGGCGAACGCGGCTTTCCCCAGCCTGTTTTCGAGCGCCGACATCCAAGGACCGGGAGGATTCCGGCGGCGCGGGTAGGCCCGCACCAAGGTAAACCTGCTCGGTGCTGAGCATCCCGTAGCGTCCTGCCCGGTCCGCGAAAATGCGCCCTGCGGCCGTACCGTCGGCCCGTTATAAAGCGTGGTATGGACCACGGCGTCAAACTCGCGGCCGGCGACCGCGTCCGCCAGCGCCCTATTAAACAGAACGCTAGGCGAGCCGGTGAAAACCCGAGTGCGCGACCGGGCCTTTCAGGAGTTTTTCGACGCTTCCGGCCGCCAGGGCGTCGGCCAGCTCGCGGAAAACATCGCCTGTGGCCGACAGATACTCGCGGATGTGCTGGTCGGTGTGGGCGAAAGTCGCGTAGTAGGCGTTTGCCGCCAGGAATCCGCGTTCCAGCATGCGTTGGGTGAACAAGGTTTTCAAGGCTTGCGCGCCAGGCGCGTCGAATACGAAGTGGGCGAGCGGCGGGATACCGGAGATCAAGACCGGCAAGCCCGCGCGGACGGCTGCTTCCCGCCAACCGGTTTGAATCCTTGTTCCGGCTTCGATCAGCCGCTGCCAGACGGAGCAGCACTGATGCTTGCGGATGGTGGCGAGGGCGGCGGCGGGTCCTATCCGCTCGGTCCAATAGGTACTGCTGATGAAAGTATCCTGGGCGGCTTGCATGACTTCGCCGCGCCCCAGGATGGCGGCCATGGGGTAACCGTTGGAGATGGCTTTGGCGAAGACGGCGATATCGGGTTTCACGCCGTAACACAGATGAGCGCCTCCCGTGTTCATGCGCCAGGCGGCGGTCACTTCATCGAACACGAGAACCGCTCCGGCGCGATCCGCCAGCTCGCGGCAGCATTCGAGAAAGCCGGGATCGGGCTGGTGGCCGCGAATCGGCTCCATGACGATGGCGGCCAGCTCCGGGCCATGCGCAGCCACGATGCGCTGGAGCTCGCCGGGCTGGTTATAGCGAAAGGGAAGCGCGGTCCCGGCCAGGCTCCGGGGCACGCCGGCCGGCGCCAGGCCTGGCAGCAGATGGCCGTCGAGCGCGGCGGCGCTTCCCAGATTGGCCGCCAGATACCAGTCATGCCAGCCGTGATAGCCGCAGAAGGCGACCTTTTCGCGGCCGGTGCGAGCGCGCGCAATGCGGACGGCCACCGCCATCGCCTCGCCGCCGCAGCGCGCGTAGCGCGCCATTTCAGCCCAGGGGTGCAGCTCGCAGAGCAGATCGGCCAGGTCCACTTCTTCGGGGCAATTCAACGTGGCCATCGATCCGCCGTCGATGGCGGCGTGTACGGCGGCGTCCACGTCGGGGTCGGCGTAGCCCAGAATGCAGGCGCCGATACCGTTGTGCGACATGTCGATATAGCGATTGCCGTCCAGATCCCAAATCTCCGCGCCGCGCGCCTTCGAGTAATAACCGGGCCACTGGCCGGGGAGAAACATCTCCGGCCGCTTGGACAGCAGCTGCGTTCCGCCCGGGATCCGGTTGCGGGCCCTTCGGTAGAGCTTTTGACCCGTCATTCGAGGCAGGCCGCGTGGAACCGCGCGGGGGCGGCCGCTGGGCAGGTGAACCGGATGCGCGCGCGGAATTGGGGGTTCGCGAAGCTCATCGCGCCCGCGGACCCGGTGAGGCCGACCTGCGGCCAGACGACGTGCTCAGCGGATTGCGCGATGTCCAGTGCGGTCAGGCGGGTCAGGCTCGACATCGGGAATTTCCTGCCACATCTTCTATTGTCCGCAAAAACCGGCGCGGCGCCACACGGGGCGCATGCCGAACTGCTCCACGAAATGGCTGGCGGCCCTTCGAACGGTGTCCTGAGAAGCTCCGGCCCGCTCGAGGCAATGGGCGCCGCCGGTCCTCATCGGGAAATGATCACCCGAATCCCGTACGGGGCTACAATGTTCGCCCTTTCCACGCTTGAGGGGGATGCTGCCAGCAATACCACCGACTTGCCGCGTAAAGCGTCGAGGACTGTGAGCACCGTCTGGAACGGCACGCGAGAGTCGGCCTTCACGTACACGGTCTCTGCGCTCAAGCTGCTCAGCAGACCGGGCTCGATGGGGTTGACGCCGGCAAACACTTTCCCGTCTGCCGTTATGGCGACCACCGTGGAATTTGGCTCGTCGGCTGCCCGCATCTCCACGGCATGGCTCGCGACGGGCATCTGAACGGAAACGCCCGCCCGCAGCGGAGGTCTCGGAGCTTCCTGAGCGTATGCCGCGCAGGTCAGGATAGATCCAACTACACAGACTTCAATCAACGATTTCATTGAATGGACTCCTTTCTGAATTGCTGCCTTAGCGTGATCGTTTGCTATCGTCATGCTTCATTCCTCCCTCGGCGATACGCCGCTGATTGCGTCGATTTCCTGCTGTAGTTCAGCGGCCTGCCTGGCGCGGCGCCTGATCCCGATTGCCGCATAGCCGGCCAGCAGGAGAACGGCGGGCAGCGTATCCCGAAGGCGGCCGGGAACGATCCTTTTAGCGAGAGTCGCGGCTGAGAGGATACAGGCCAGCAACAATGGTCCATGCCATATCCACACGCTTCGCAGGTGGTCCCGGCGGCGCAGCAGTTCCAGGCGGTAGTGCTCCAGGCCGGTTCTGGCGAGGGCGTCCGGTTGAGGCGTGCGCCGAAGGATTGAGTTGCGAAACCGGAATACGGTTGCGGCGGCCCACACCACCACTCCGGCGCAGCCAAACAGCGCCAGGCGATCCTGTTCCGGCGCAAAACGCCACGCCATGATACCTGCGAAGAACAGGGCTGCGCCGATACTGCTGATGACTTCGGAACGGGTGGACGAGAACAACGCCCACGTTCGCCGTCTGCGAATACGTTCGACGTCTACGGGAATCTCCTCTTCGGGTTGATAGAGCCACGCGGTCCTCAATTCCGCAAATTCAGGAAGCTCACGCATGCGATTGCTCCTCTCGAATCCGGTATGCCAGTACCTTCTTGATCCGGTGAATCTTCATGGCGATATTGGCAGTGGTGAGACCCGTGATGTCCGCGATGGAAGCGTTATCCAGCCCTTCCAGGTAGGAGATGATGATCTGACGATCCAACGGTCTGAGCTTCAAGATGACCTGCTGGACCTCCTGCAGCGCCCTCTCCCTATCGATGTCCGCCGGCTGCCCGACGCTCTCCAAGGTCCGTTCGATTTCCTCGAAACTGATCAGTTTCGCGTTCCTGCGCCGTTCACGGATGACGTACGAAGCCGCCGTGTTGTGGGCTACACGGAGGGTCCAGGTCTTGAGTGAGCACCGCCCGTCGAACGCCCCGAAGCTTCTCCAGAGCTGAAGATGGATCTCCTGCGTAAGGTCACGGCGTTTGTCGGGGTCTGCCTCATATCCGGCGGGAAGGCGGCCCAACATGCGACCACACTCGGCGACCGCTCTCGTGTAGAGTTCGTTCTGCTCCGGCGATTCGGAGCTTTTCACGCCGCGCCCCATGCTGGTTATAGTCGATGCTGCCCCGACTTTATAACACTCTCGCGTTATTTATGGATGAGCGTGCACCGTACTGCCCGCCGTTACATGCCGATTTCCTGGAGTACCCGGTCGGCCTTGTAGACCTTCCGGAGCGCTTCCACGATCACCTGGCTGGCCACGTGAACCGAGCGGGAAACTTCGTCCGTGTACACGAACCGGTTGGGCAGGCTTTCGAGATTGCCGTCGAACAGGATCCCGATCACCTCGCCTTTGGTATCGACGGTGGGACTGCCGGAGTTGCCGCCGTGTGAATCCACGGTGGTCACGAAGTTGAACGGCGTGCTCATCCTGAGCTTGGATTTGGCCTGGATCCAACGGGGCGGAAGCTTGAAGGGATCGACGCCGGTGGCCCGCTTGTAAAGACCCGCGATGACAGTCGTATAAGGGATCTTTTTGCCGTTGAGCGTGTATCCTTTGACAGGGCCGTACTCGATGCGAAACGTGAAGGTGGCGTCGGGGTAGGCGCTGGCACCCTTGGCGGCGAACCGGGCTTGCGCGATTTCCGAAGCGCTGGTAGCCACAGTGGCCTCGATGCTGTCCTCATAACGCTTCCGCAGCTCCCTGTTCCGCGGGTCGAGCAGCCGGGCCAGCCGGATCATTCCGTCCTGGGATTTCCCCACAGCCTCGAGGCTTCCCGCCAGACGTTTACGCTCGACGACGTCCTTGAGCTTGCTGGTCCTGACGTAATCTTCCGCGGCCTTTTCGGCGGTTTTCCCGTCGAGGACCTTCTTCACCAGTTCGTGATCGGGCCCGAGCTGGCCGCGCATGAACCGAAAGTTCTCCGCCAAGACGGCGATCTCGAGCGAATCGCTGATGGGGGCGGTGGAGTAGAGCTGCTGCTCGAGCGACGGCAACGCCGAATCGCGGTATTCGCGCAGACGCTGGTCGCTCGGCTTCTTCATCTCCTCCGGCAGGCGCAGCACGTTGCGCGCAATGCCGAAGAGCTCGGAAAAAATCGGGGTGGTGAGCGAATATTCCTTGGAGTAGGGCTGAAACTGCCGGTAGGCGGCGGCGATACGATCCCAAGCCTGCCCGAATCTCTTCTGCTTTTCGGGATCGGCATTGACGGCGGCGCGAAGTGTCTGCTCTTCGTCGAGCTTGCGCGCCATGAGTTGCTTGTCCCGCAGTCCGGCCAGGAATCCGGTGTAGGCCTTGTAGCTGTTTTGGGCCGAGAGCAGATCGTCGCCGGCGACCCTCCTGTTCTCGCCGCTCTCGGCGCCGAAGGCTTGGAGCGCCTTGATCATGGACTCCAGCCGGGCATACAGCAGCGGGTAAGCCGTGTCGCGGCTGTATTCGAGCTGAGCCATCGTCATGAGCCGGCCCGTGGTTCCGGGGTTGCCGGCGACAAACGTCAACCCCCCCTCTTTTACCCCGGCGCGACTCCACCGCAGATAGTCCCCGGACTCGACCGGCTTCCCGTTTTCGTATGCCCGAAAAAGCGAAAAGTCGAGGCAGTAGCGGGGATAGGTGAAGTTGTCAGGATCGCCTCCGAAGGCCGCGATGCTCTCTTCGGGGGCGAACACGAGGCGCACGTCGGTGTACTTCTTGTATTCGTAGAGGTCGTAGCGACCGCCCGAGTAGAGAGTGACCACGTCGCAGCGATTCCCGGTTGCGGCGGCGCACTCTTTTTCAATCCGCGCCATGGCTCCCTTGCGCGCCTGATTGACGGCGGCGGTATCGGCGCCGGGTGTCTCGCCCTGCTTCACCTTTTCGGTGACATCCTGGATTTTCAGCAGGACATTGATCTCGAGGTCGGGGCACTTTTTCTCGTCCGCTTCGGTGGCGGCATAAAAGCCGTTGGCGACGTAGTCATGCTCGGCCGAGCTGACCTTCTGGATGCAGTCCCGGCCGACATGGTGATTTGTGAACAGCAAGCCTCGCGGCGAGATGATGGAGCCGGATCCGCCGTTGTTGAAGCGCACCGAGGAACGCTGGATGTGCTCGAGAAAACCGGCGGTGACATCGAAGCCGTATTTTTTTTGAACGGCGGCCCGGGGAAACTGGTTGACCGGCCACATTCCTTCGTCCGCCCGGCAGAGGACTCCGGCGAAAAGGGTGGAGAGGAGCAGAAATCGTATAGACATGAACACCTTACCTACTATTCTCGCAAGAAACCGGAAGACTGCCTCAAAAAAAATTACTTAGCTAAGTATTTTGTCTTCAGCGGATTACGGCGAAATTGGCGGTTCTTTGCATTTTCGGCTGGCGGGTCCATGTGTAATACTGAGAAGCAGAAACGGTTGATATTTCAACAATGTCGCAGCTTGACGAGGCGATTGCCCGTTACCGCAAAATTCTAGAGAGTGATCCCTACCGGGACCTGACATGGGTCACCGAGTTACAGGCGCAGATGGAGGCGGAGAAGCTGTCTTTCGGCGGCCGGCTGATCTGTCCTTTTCTACGTCCGCATTTTATCACGCGGCGACAGTACGATTCTCTGGTCAAAACCGGGGAGACGCTGATCAGCGCCGTCGATCGGATGCAGCAGGCGGTGCTGGATAATCCGGCGCTGTTGAGCCAGCTGGAGCTGCTGCCGGCCGAAAAGATGCTGGCGGCGATCAACCCCGGGTACAAGTCGCTCGAAGTGACCTGCCGGCTGGATTCGCACCTCAACAACGGCTCGCTGCACCTGGTGCAGTACAATGCCGATTCGCCCACGGGAGTCGCCTGGGCGGACGGGCTTTCGGAAATTTTTTACAACGCGCCTCCGGTGAAGGAATTCCGCAAGCGGCATTCGCTGACCCGCATCAGCGGCAAGAAGCCTCTGCTCTCGGCGCTGCTGGCGGCGCACAAACAGTTCGGGGGGCGCAGGAAGCCGAAGATCGCCATTCTGGAGTTCCGTCCGACCTTTGCCACCACCACGAGCGAGTACGAATTGTTCCGCGACTTCTTCCGCAAGGAAGGATGTGAGGCGGAGATCGTCTCTCCGGATCAGCTGGAGTTTCGCAACGGGGTGCTGCGCCGCGCCGATTACGAGATCAACGTGATTTACCGGCGCATCAGCGTACAGGAGTTCCTGCAGCGCTTCGACCTGTCGCACCCGCTGGTGCAGGCTTACCGGGCGGGCGCGGTGTGCATGGTGAACAGCTTCCGTTCCGAGCTGGCGCACAAGAAGGCGATGTTCGCGCTGCTGACCAACGAGACGCTCACGCAGAAGTTTCCGGCGGCCGAGCGCAAGGCCATCGCCGATCATGTGCCCTGGACGCGCGTGGTTTCCGCGGCCAAGACGACCTACCACGGGAAGACCATCGACCTGCAGGAATTCATTCTGAAGCATCGCGAGCGCCTGGTGCTCAAGCCCAACGACGATTACAGCGGACAGGGCTCCTTCTTCGGATGGGAAACCAACGACAGCGGCTGGGAGCGCGCCTTGCGGCAGGCCCTGCGCACGCCGTACGTGGTGCAGGAAAAAGTGGAGCCGGCGCGCGCTGTATTCCCGATCAAGAGCGAGGGCGCGCTGGATTTCAAGGAAATGCGCGTGGACGTCTACCCGCAAGCCTACATGGGGAAGATCTCGAGTTGTTCGAGCTGGCTCTCCTGGGGGTCGATGGTGGGATTTTCGGCTTCCGCCGGCCTGGCGCCGACGTTTATCCTGGAAGGATCCAAGTAAGACCGGTTCGAAGCGTATCGGACCGGCTCCGGGCGCCTCTTGTGACAGCCGATGTGGTGCGGCGCTTGAAGGGGCTGCAAACGACGACGCCGTGAGATCCAGGCAGCTCATCCCAGAGTTACCTGGGCCCGGAGGTTGGCCACGCCGGCGGTGTAGCGGGAATCGGTGACCGAGATCAGCGCCGCTTCCTCCAGCCAGTCATGACGGGTTCCGTCCGGATCATGGGATGCCGCGGTCAAGGTGTAGTCCTGCGGGCAAAGGTCGCAGTTGAAGCGGAAGGTCACCCGCACCAATTCCCCGGCCGCGCGCTTTCCCAGAACCACCTTCTCCAGTTCCGTGTTGGTGCCGTATACCTCGACGCCGATGCGGCTTCGGATCATCAAGCCGATGACCGGATTGGCCACCTCGCGGTTGAACTTCACCGAGACACGCACCTGGACCGGCTCGCCGCTTCTCCAGACCGCCGTGGGCTGCCAGTTCGAGCCCAGGGTTTCGACCGCGACAATCTCGGCGCGTCCGTCGCCGCTTCGCAGCGCCGTCGAAAGGGCCGTAGCAGCCGCCGCGCCCGCGGCCCGGAGCTTGCCGGCCACGTGTTCGCGATAGTTGTCGATCATGGCCGCCGGATCGCCGCGTCCCATGAGTTTTCCTTCGTGCAGCCACCAGACCTCGTCGCATAGCCGTCGCAGGAGGGGCTCGTCGTGGGACACCAGCAGAATGGTCGCGCCCTGCCGGCGGCAGCGGTCGAGAGCCAGGGCGGCGTTTTCCCGCTCCACGGCGTCACAGCGGGCCAGCGTATGCTCCAGCAGCAGCGCGTCGGCCGGGCTGAAATTCAACTCGTCGGCGGGGCCGAGGTAGCGCCGGTTTTTTCCCGCGCTGACCGACCCGGAGGCGGGACTCTCGACTCCGGCGGCCACTCTCAGCAACGCCCGCTTGCCCGATCCCTTCTCGCCAAGGATGCCCACCAGGGCGGAGTTCGGCACGCTCGCCGTGATCGCCTGAAGTGGAGCCAGCGTCACTTTCTTTAACACAATTGCCATTAACGATAGAATAGCGCGAGGGACATGTCTGACAGCGATTGGCCGCAACAAATGCGGGAGGATTGGAACCGGCGCGCGATCGAGGACGCTTATTACTACGTCGCATTCGGGCGCCGGAATCAGGACGATGACGAATTTTTCACTACAGCCGACGCCGTGGTCCGGGGCCTCGAAGAGGAGCTGAAGCGGTTTCCCTCCGGAGAGCGCCGGTCGCGGAGGGCGCTGGAGATCGGATGCGGACCGGGCCGCCTGATGCGGCCGATGAGCTGGAACTTCGGCGAGATTCACGGCGTGGACGTCTCCGACGAGATGGTGCGCCTGGCAACAGAAAAGCTGGTCAACGTTCCCAACGCGTTTCCGCGCGCTACCGACGGCGTGGATCTGTCTGATTATCAGGACGAATTCTTCGACTTCGTTTACTCCTACGCGGTGTTCCAACACATTCCCAGCCGTGAGCTGGTTTTCAATTACCTCTCCGAAGCGCGCCGCGTGCTCAAGACCGGAGGTTTTCTGCACTGCCAGCTGAACGGACTGCCCGCCAACGGCCAACCCTGCGACACATGGGAAGGCGTGCGGCTGAGCGCGGAAGAGATGGCGGAGTTCGCCTCCGCTCACGATCTCCAACTGTTGTCCGTGCAGGGCGTGGATACGCAGTATATGTGGGTCACGATGCGAAAGCAGCCGGCGGGATGGTTTGGGGCGCTGGCGGCTGCTCCTCCGCGCGCCGAGGCTCGAGTGCTGCGGATCGTCAACTGTCAAAGCGGCGAGCCGTTGCTGCCGGCCGCCGGGCGGTTCGCCTGCATGTCGCTGCGGATCGAAGGCCTTCCGGCGGATTGCGACCTGAACCAGATCAATATCGAAATTGAAGGACGCGAGGCCGCTCCGATGCATATCGGGGCGCAGGAACGGGATGGAACGGTTCGAGTGGACGCCCTGCTCCCCCCGGGCATGCGGACCGGGCTGGTTCCGGTGGACCTGTTCTGGTTCGGCGAACCGCTCGGAGAGCAGGCCTGGGCCCGCATCATTCCTCCGGGACCGTTCGTGCCCCGGCTTACCGCCGTCAATGACGGCGTCGATCTGCTCTCCGGCGCCAAGATCGCCAGCCGCATCGTCAAACTGTCGTTCGAAGAAATAAACGATCCCGATCAGCTGGCGATCAAGGTGGGCGGCAAGCCGGCCACGAAGCTGGACATCTTTTGCACCGACCCGATCAGGATGCGGTTCGAGATCAATTTCAACCTGCCGGACGCGATCAAGCCCGGCCCGCACACGGTGGAGTCGCGGCTGGGCTCGCGAGCTTTTCCACCGGCTGCGATCGAGGTAGTTTGAGGAGGATGGCTTCCGGTTCGAGATCCATTTCAACCTGCCGGATGCGATCAAGCCCGGGGCCGCACACGGTGGCGTCGCGCCGGGACTCGCGAGCTTTTCCACCGGCTGCGATCGAAGTATTTTGAGGAGGACGGCTTCCGCCGCCCGGGGGGCCTGCGCCATCCTGTGGCTGCTGCTTTCGGGGTGCGCAAAGCCGTCCGGCGAGGCGTCCATTCGACTGGCGCTCAGGAGCGGCCCGGTGCGGCTGCCGCCGGGCGTGACAGAAATTCATTCCGAAATCGCGCTCCCCGAAGGAGCGGCCGGGATCGAAATCAGCGGAGCGGACTCGACCCTGCGGGCTGCTGCAGATTTCAGGGGCCGTGCAATCTTCTCCTGCAAGTCCTGCGCGGGCGTGCGATTTCAGGGCTTCGCGATCGACGGCGCCCGCGACTCGATCGAGCAACGCGCCGGATTGCCCGATTCCAACACGCCCTTCAGCCGGTTCACGGTGAACAACGGCATCCTGATCGAGGGCGGGGCCGATCTGACGATTTCCGGTGTCCGCTTCGAGCGAGTGGCCGGGTTCGCCGTCCTGGCAAGCGGATCGCGGCGCGTTCGCGTCGAGCGCGCCCGCATCGCGCACAGCGGGTCCCGCAGCGCCGCGGGACGCAACAATACTACAGGCGGAATCCTGATCGAAGAGGGTTCCACCGATTTCGAGATCGTGGATTGCGAGTTCGAGAACATCCGCGGCAACGGTGTTTGGACACACTCCCTGTATACTTCTCCCCGGAATGCCGGCGGGAGGATCGCGAACAACCGCTTCGCCGCCATCGGCCGGGACGCGATCCAGATCGGCCATGCCAGCGGCGTTCGTGTCGAGCGAAATACGGGCGAGCGCATCGGCTATCCGGAATCGGAGGTGGATGTCGAAAACAAGGCGATCCCGGTGGCCATCGATACAGCCGGCAATACGGATCGCAGCGTGTATTCCGGCAACCGGTTTTCGAAGATCAACGGCAAGTGCATTGACCTCGACGGGTTCCATCACGGAGAAGTCACCGATAACATCTGCCTCGACCTGCGGAACTTCGGCATCGTGATGAACAACACCAACCCGGACATGCAATCGGAGGCCATCACGATCTCGGGCAACACGATCGACGGCGCGTCGTACGGCGGTATTTTCGTGATCGGGGCGGGCAACCGGGTGCTGCGCAATACGCTGCGCAACCTAAACCGGTCGCGTTCGGTCTCGCCGGACCTGCTGCGAACGGGAATCTATCTCGGTAAAGGCGCCGAGCGTCCGGCGGAGGCGCGCGGCAATGTGATCGAGGGAAACTCGATCTCGGGTTTCAATCTGGAATGCGTCGGGAACCATCCAGCGGTTTCCAGGGCCAAGAACACGATCCGATCCAACCTCTGTTCCACCAGCGTAATAAAATAGCCCCCATGTATTCACTATTCAGAAAGCTGCACATGTATGCCGGACTGTTGAATCTCTCCATCCTGCTGATCTTCGGCATTTCCGGCCTGATGGCCACGATCGAACCGGCCCCGGAGCAGCGCAAGCGGGCTGACCCCACCGTCGAGTACCGTGATTTCACCGTCCCCGCGGGTCTGGACGACAAGGCGGTCGCCGCGCAGGTGTATGACTTCCTGAAACTGCCGCTGGCGGCGCCGGTTCCGGCGTTCGCCATCCGGCGCAACGCGGACAACGACCTGTCGTTCGATTTCTACAATCCGAACGGCATGCGACGGGCGGTAGTCCTCGAAAAGGAAAAGCGCATCCGCCTCGAGACGCGCCGCAACCCGCTCGGCAATTTCTTCAACGGCCTGCACACCACGACCATCAATGCCCGGACATCGGACTGGCGGATGCGCTGCTGGACCTGGTACAACGAGTTCTCCATCTGGTCACTGATCGGAATGTCGCTCTCCGGCGTCTATCTCTGGCTCGCCTCCCGACCGCAGTACCGCCTGGCGCAGTACGCATTCGCCGCCGGCAGCGGCTCATTCATTCTGCTCTATATCCTCACGAGGTAACAGGCGGCGACGATGTACAAATTCTTGCGCAACACCCATCTGCTCATCGGCGTGTTCTCTTTCCTCTTCCTGCTCATGTACGGCGTCAGCGCGGTGCAGATGGCCCACAACCGCTGGTTCGATAACCGGCCGGCGGTAACGGAGACGGAATTCAGGCTGGCCCCGGGCGCGGATGACGCGCGCGTCGTCGCCCGGCAGTTGATGGACGGACACGGATTGAGAGGGGAACTGCTGCAGGTCCGAAAAGCGGAGGACGGGCTTAGCTTTCGCATCCAGCGTCCGGGCACGGTCTACGAGGTCTCCTACGCGCCGGCGTCGGGCGCCGCCAAGGTCAAAACCAATGTCGCCAACCTGATGGGGATGCTGAACCGCATTCACCATGTCGGCGGGCTGTGGCACGAATTCACGCTGACGAATGTCTGGGGCTATTTCGTGGGACTGGTTTCCATAGCCCTGATCGTGCTCGCGCTCACCGGAATTTATCTGTGGTTCAAGATTCATTCCGAGCGCCTCGTGGGCGGCATCCTGCTGGCCTTGAGCCTGGGATACAGCGTAACCTTGATGGTCCTGATCCGGACGGCGTATTAGCTCTACAGGTTCCTGATCACCGCTTCGGTGAACTGGAACGTGGAACCGGAGCCGCCCACATCGCCGGTCAGGCATTTTCCATCGGCATACACCGCCTCGATTGCTTTCTGCAGCCGCTGCGAGGCTTCCCGCTCTCCGATATGCGCCAGCATCAGGACCGCCGACTGCATCAGCGCGGTGGGATTCGCAAGACCCTTGCCGACGATGTCGGGCGCGGTTCCGTGCACCGCTTCGAAAATGGCGGTCGTTTCGCCCAGGTTGGCTCCGGGGACGATCCCCAGCCCGCCCACCAGTCCGGCGGTCAGATCGGAGATGATATCGCCGTAGAGATTGGGCAGCACCAGCAAATCGAAGGTCTCCGGACGCATCACCAGTTGCATGCTGCAGTTGTCCACGATGAGCTCGTTATAGATGACGTCGGGGAACTGGGCGGCGGCCTCGCGGCAGCAGGTGAGGAAGAGGCCGTCGCTCATTTTCATAATGTTCGCCTTATGAACCGCGGTCACTTTCTTGCGTCCTTCGCGCCGGGCGTACTCGAAGGTAGCGCGGGCGATGCGCGACGAAGCAACCCGGGTGATCACCTTCAGGCTCTCGACCACGCCGGGCACGACCTCGTGCTCCAGGCCCGAATAGAGATCCTCGGTGTTCTCCCGGAAGATGATCAGGTCGATCGGCAGGCCTTGAAACCGGCTCTTGAGCCCCGGCAGCATTTTGACGGGGCGGAAATTGACATAGAGGTCCAGGCGTTTGCGCAGGGCCACGTTGATGCTCTGGTGCCCGCCGCCGATAGGAGTGGTTACCGGGCCCTTGAGTCCCACGCGCGTGCGCTCGATCGACTGCAACACGGAATCGGGGAGCAGCATTCCGGTCTCGGCCAGGGCGCGCGCGCCGGCATTGGCTACCTCCCATTCGATCGCCACTCCCGTCGCTTCCACGGCGCGAACGGTCGCGGCCGCCACCTCCGGTCCGATGCCATCGCCGGGGATCAGGGTGATTTGGTGGGCCATTCCCGCTATTATACGGGCGGGGCCTCCATGATTCCCGATTGGGCCTGCGAGCGCCGGCGAATGGTCGAAGAACAACTGCGCCGCCGGGGCATCAAGGACGAGCGAGTTCTGGCCGCCATGCTCGAGATTCCGCGGCAGGAGTTCGTGCCTGTCGAACTGCGGGTGCTCAGCTATCAGGACGATCCGATCGATATCGGCTGCGGGCAAACGATTTCCCAGCCCTACATGACGGCCCTGATGGCGCAGAGCCTGGAACTGCGGGGGACCGAGACGATTCTCGACGTCGGTACCGGATCGGGCTACGGCGCGGCGGTGCTGGGAGCGCTGGGCGCCCGGGTCATCTCGATCGAGCTGGTTCCGAATCTGGCCGAATGGGCTTCCCGCAACCTCGAACGGACGGGCCGCGCGGGCAACGTGCAGGTGATCACCGGAGACGGATCGGTGGGTTACCCCCAAGCCGCCCCGTACGACGCGATTACGGTGGGGGCGGCGGCGCCGGAGGTTCCGGCCGCGTTGGTCGATCAACTACGGGTGTCCAGCCGCCTGGTGATTCCGGTGGGCACGCGGCAGGACCAGTCGCTGATGATTATCACCAGGAAGCGTGTAGGAAAAAAGACGCGGGTGGGCACGCAATGCCGGTTCGTGCCCCTGCGAGGCGCCGAGGGTTGGAGATAATGCTTGCATGCGCCTGCGCGCCGCGCGGAACAAGCTCAAGATCGAGCACAGCATCATCGACGGGGTGAGGCCGATGCTGGAGCGGCTGCTGGCGTCGCAGCCGGAGATCCGATCGGTGATACCGGGCGTAATCCGTCCGGTGCGGGATGCGCGCGGCAAGGTTCAGGTGCGGGTCACCGTGCCAACCCAGAACGGCTGGAAAGCGATCGCGCTGAGCCAGGGCGCGAGGCAGGAGCTTTTCGTCAGCACAGCGATGAGCAAAGAGGACCTGGAAGCCGCGCTGCGAAAAGCAGTGGACTCCTGAGAAGCCGCTTTTGCCTTGGATCAGGAATTAGCCAGCGCCTGTTCGAGGTCGGCGATGACATCCTCCACGGCTTCGATCCCGACGGAGAGCCGCACCAGGTTTTCGCGAATTCCCATGCGCTCGCGGCTCTTGGGGGAGATCTCGCGGTGGGAGCTCATCGCCGGATGAAGCATCATCGTGTGAACATCGCCCAACGAGGTGGCCCGCACGGTGAGCTTCAACGAATCCATGAACCGGAACACGCCGGCCTGGTCGGCGCCTTTCAACTCGAAGCTCACGATGGCTCCGTACATGCCCTGCGGAAACTGGCGGCACACGATGTCGGCATCGGGATGGGCGGGATCACCGGGAAAATAGACGCGCTCGACGCCGGGATGCCCGGACAGCCAGGAGGCTACACGGCAAGCGTTGGCGCATTGCCGCTCCATGCGCAGCGGAAAGGTCTTGATGCCGCGCATCGTGAGGTAGCTTTCGAAGGGCCCAAGCACGGGGCCCAAAATTCTGGACAGGCTGCGGACCGTCTCCAGGTGCGCCTCGTCGGAGACCACCATGCCACCCAGCACGTCGCCGTGCCCGGCCAGGTACTTGGACACGCTGTGGACCACGATGTGAGCGCCCAGCTCGAGAGGACGCGTCAGCAGCGGCGTAGCGAACGTGTTGTCCACCACCAGCGCGGCGCCGGCGGAGCGGGCGATTTCCGCCAGCCCGGCGATGGGCCCGACCCGCAGCAGCGGATTGGAGATGGTCTCCATCAGGATGCAGCCCGGTTTGTGCTCGACGGCCGCTTTTTGTACCGCAGTCAGGTCGCAGACATCGACGAAGCGCACCTCGACGCCCATCGGATCGAGCACGTTCATGAGCATGCTCACGGTTGCGCCGTACAGCGCGTCGGCGGCCAGTATGGACTTCCGGCGGTCCGTCAGCGCCGCCATCACCCCGACGTGCAGCGCGGACATGCCGGACGCGCAGGCCAGCGCGCCGTGTCCGCTCTCGAGCGCGGCCGACAACTCCTCCAGCGCGGCGCTGGTCGGACTGTCATAACGCGAATAGCTGTAGCCCGGAATCTCGCGTCCGAAGATCTTGTCGAGCGACTCCATCTTCTCGTACGCGAACGTGGTGGCGGTGTAGATGGGCGTGGTGGTCGGAACGGCCGGACCGGGCTTCTTCCGGTCTCCGGCATGCACGGCTTTGGTGTGAATCTGCACTCTATTTCCTTTTCCAGCGGACCCCGTCCCTGGTGTCTTCGAGAATGACGCCCTGCTCGAGCAACTCCTGACGGATGCGGTCGGCGCCGGCGAAATCCTTCGACTTTTTAGCCTGGTTCCGAGTGGCTATGCGGGCTTCGATCTCCTGGTCGGAGAGCGCGCCTCCCTTTGCGGCCGGGTGGAGCACGTCGAAGAGCGAATCGAAGCGGTCGAGCAAAGCCAATGCCGGTTGCGCGGCAGCCGCCGGGAACTCGCCCGCGTCCATGAGGGTATTGGTCTCGCGCACGTATTCGAAAACGGCGGCCAAGGCCTGCGCGGTATTCAGATCGTCGTCGAGGCTCTCGTCGAATTCTTTTTGCGCCAGAGCGGTTCGCTCCAGCATCGCGCCGGCCGCCCGCTCCGGGAAGCGGGCTGTTTCCAGGCGCAGCTTGTAATTGCGCAGCCGCTCGATGGAAGTGGCCGCCGACTTCAATCCGTCGAACGTGAAATTCAGGGCCTTGCGGTAGGGCACGGACGCCAGCAGGTAGCGCACGGTCTCCGGCTGATATCCCTGGGCGAGAATATCCCGCAGCGTAAAGAAATTCCCCAGTGACTTCGACATCTTCTGGCCCTCGACAAGGAGGAACTCGGCATGCATCCAAAAGCGGGCGAAGGGCTTGCCGGTCAGCGCTTCGGACTGCGCGATCTCGTTCTCGTGATGGGGGAACACCAGGTCGATACCGCCGGCGTGGATATCCAGCGTGTCGCCCAGGTACTGAATCGCCATGACGGAGCACTCGATATGCCATCCCGGACGGCCGGGGCCGAGATCGGTATCCCAGAACGGCTCGCCGTCCTTCGGGGCTTTCCACAACACGAAGTCGCGGGCGTCGGCTTTTTCGTATTCGTCGACGTCCACGCGGGCGCCCGACCGCATTCCGCTGAAGTCGCTATGGGAGAGCTTGCCGTACTCGGGGAACTTGGCGATGGAGTAGTAAATCGAGCCGTCGCTGCGGTAGGTGTACGAATGATCGGCCAGTTTCCGGATGGCGGCGGCCATTTCGGGGATATGCTCGGTGGCTCGCACCAGCCGCTCCGGCCTCTCGAGGCGAAGGGCGGCGCAGTCTTCGAGGAAAGCCTTCTCGTAGATGGCGGTGTAATCGACCAGCGACTTCTTCTCCGCCACGGCGTTGCGGATGATCTTGTCGTCCACGTCGGTGATGTTCATGACGTGATCGAGCTTGAAGCCGCGCAGCCGCAGCCAGCGCCGCAGGATGTCATAGAAGGTGAAAGACCGGAAGTTGCCGATGTGCGCGTAGCTGTAGACCGTCGGCCCGCAGGTATACATTCGCACGGTGTTGTCCCCGGAGACGAACTCCTCCGTCTGGTGGGTCAAGGTATTGGAGAAGCGCAATGCCATAGAAAAAAGAGAGCGATTTTTAATCGTAGCAAGTTGATGCGGCGGATTCAGTCCTACATGAGCGTAACCGGATCCACGTCGATTACCAGCGCGGTGGCGCCCCACTTCTTTTCCACGGCATAATGGCGCACGCGGTGCAGCAGCTCGCTCAGTGCCGCGCGGTTGGCGGCTTTGATCAGGAACTGGTAACGGTATTCGTTCTTCAGCCGCGGAACCGGGGCCTCGGCCGGACCCAGGATCTTGAGCTGGTCCGGGGGGGGCGTGAGAAGCTGCCCCAGATCGCCACTCAGCCGCAGGGCGACCTCCTGTTTCTCGCTGCGTACCAGAATATTGGCCATGGCGCTGAACGGCGGATAGCGCAAGGCGCGCCGGAACTCGAGTTCTTGCTGGTAAAAGCCCTGGTAATCCTGGCGTCCCGCCAGCCGCACGGCGTAGTGATCGGGACTGATCGTCTGGATCAGCACGACGCCCGGCAGATTGCCTCGTCCGGCCCGCCCCGACATCTGGGTGAGGATCTGAAAAGTCCGCTCGGCGGCGCGGAAATCCGGCATTCCGAGGCCGATATCGGCGGAGATCACGCCCACCAGCGTCACGTTGGGGATGTCGTGACCCTTGGCGATCATCTGGGTGCCGACCAGGATGTCGTAGTGGCCCTCGCGGAAATTGTGGAGGATCGATTCGTAATGCCGTTTGCCCGACACGGTGTCCCGGTCGAGCCGCGCGATCCGCGCTTTCGGCAGCTCGCGGTGGAGCTCCTCCTCCACTTTTTCGGAGCCCAGGCCGAGAAAGTAAATGTGCTCGCTCTGGCACTTGGGGCAATGGTCAGGAACCCGCTCCGCGTAGTTGCAGTAGTGGCAGAGCATGCGCCGGTCGCGGCGGTGATACGTCAGGCTGAGGGAGCAGTTGACGCATCCGACCCGTTCGCCGCAGGCGCGGCAGGCGACGGCGCTTGAAAACCCGCGCCGGTTCAGCAGCAGCATGGTCTGCTCGCCATTCTCCAGGCGGAAGGCAATCGCTTCCAGCAGACGGCGGGAAAAGGTGGCCTGTTTGCGCGTCTCCAGAAACTCCACCCGCATATCGATCAGCTCCACCTGGGGCATCGGACGCGCTTCCACGCGGTCCGGAAGCTCCAGCAGCCCGTACTTGCCGCGCTCGGCGTTGTAGCGGCTTTCCAGGCTCGGCGTGGCCGACCCCAGCACGACGCAGGCGCCCGCCTCCTTTCCGCGCACGATGGCCACGTCGCGGCCGTTGTACCGCGGCGTCTCCTCCTGCTTGTAGCTCTGGTCGTGCTCTTCATCGACCACGATCAGGCCCAGATTGCGTACGGGCGCGAACACACCGGAGCGCGTCCCGACTACGACGCCGGCCGCGCCGGAGCGGATCTTACGCCACTGCCCGGCTCGCTCGTTATCGGTGAAGGCGCTGTGCAGGATGGCCACTTTGTCGCCGAAGCGGGCGAAAAACTGGCCGGCCATGGCGGGAGTCAGGGCAATCTCAGGGACCAGCAGCAGCGCTCCCCGGCCGGCGGCCAGCGCCGAGTCGATCGCCTTAAGGTACACTTCCGTCTTGCCGGAACCGGTAACCCCGTGCAACAGCCAGGTACGGAACTGCCGCGACTGGATAGTTTCGTGAATGCGCGCAAACGCTTCCTGCTGCGGAGCGTTGAGGGAGTGGGCGGCGCGACCGGCGTAGATCCCGCCGACCGGCATCGGCTCCCGCTCCAGTTTGAGGACACCCTTCCTGCCGAGCGACCGGGCGGCCGCGCTCGCGCCTTTGACCGCGCCCTCCAGGTCCTTGAGATTGTGCGACCCGGGATGCAGCTCCAGGAAGGCCACCAGCTCGCGCTCGGGTCTGGTCAGCTTCAAATCCGGGCGGGCGGCCGCCAGCTCCACGCGCAGCGTTCCGGAGGCGGCGCGCAGCGGGTCCCGGTCCTCCTCGATCTGCTCGGCGAAGATGAAACCGCGCTTCTCGAGCGACTTGATGGCTTTGTCGGCCAGTGGAAATTTCCTGGCCAGCCAGGCCGACGAGAGCGGGCGGGATTCGAGCGCACGCAACACTTGGGTGACGGCGTCCTCCGTACCGGACCCCAGCAGCATTTGGCGGGTGGCGTCGCGGCCGGCGTCGGTGAGCGAGTAGATCTTGCCCCGCCGGATCTCCGCCGCCAGAGGCAGCATTCCCCGCAGCACCTCGCCGAGAGGCGCACAGTAATAGGCGGCAATCCAGCGTCCCAGCGATAAAAGGTCCTCGCCCAGCACCGGCTGCGCGTCGAACAGGCGGAGGGCCTCTCTGGCTTCCACCCCGGGAGGATCGTGATGGCAGCGCAGCACCACGCCGGTCAGCCGCCGGGCGCCGAACGGCACGAGCACCCGGCAGCCCACCGCCACCCGATGACGCAGCGTCTCCGGCAGCGCGTACGTGAACGCCTGGTCGAGCGGGACCGGAAGGCTCACGTCGATGTACAGGGGATGCCCGTTTTGGATTGTCGATGCCTGGCCGGAATTATCCACCGCTATCCGATGTTGAGCCGCGGCGTGCTTCAGCTCTTGCGCAGCTCGTTGTTCAAATCTTGGAGGACCTGGTCCCGCTCCGGACCGGTCAGCTCTTTTTCCAGCCGGCGCAAGGCCACACCCACCACATCCCGATGATGCAGTTTCGACCCGAAGCCCTCTTCCGTCAGCCGCAGCCAAAGCTCGTGCAGCCGGTCGAGATCCTCGGGCCACAGCCGGGGCGGATGCGGACCCAGGTTGACGAAGACCGACTGCCGCCCGGGACGGATAATCTCGAGAGAGAAGCTATGCCGCTCCTCGACCGGCAGCGCTTCCCAGGCCAGTCCGATACGGCGCGCCAACTCCTCCGAATCCATCTTGGCGGAGACGCCGGTCACCAGGCGCGAAGCCTTCAACTTGGACGCCGTCTGTGCCATGGCATGAAATGGATCGATTCCCGGCACGACCAGCAGGTCGACCGTCTTGCCTTCCTTTTCGGCCATCGACACGACGTGCGAAAACAAGTCCTGCTCGTAGGTGGCAAACAACTGGCTATCGGCCAGCTCCTGCTCGCCCGCCGCGGTCGAGATCTGGCGCACGGTCATCACGACGATGTCGTGCCGGCGCAGGTTCGTTTTCTGGAGCACGGTTTGCAGGTGCGCCATGTTGTTGTAGTCGCGCACGGCCACCAGGATGCAGCCCGGCCGAGCCTGTATGCTCTGGTCGGACACCTCGGGCTGATGGACCAGATTGAACTGCTCCAGCCCCTTCTTCCCGGACTTCATCTTCCGGGCGTTGATCCTCTCGGAAATGGTGAACAAGCCGTAAAAGAAGGCCGTGAAGGAGACCCCCCAGATGGTCGCCGTCTGTTTGGAGAACAGGTTGGCCACGGCTACCAGGAACAAGGTCGAGGTTGTGAGGAAGAGGCCGACCGGAATTTCCCGGCCGCCGATGTGGAAGTTCAGCGGAACCTTGTATTCCTGGTCCTTGCGGTGGTAACGCAGCACCAGCACGCCCAGCGAGTTCATGAAGAAACTCCAGACCACGCCGAAGGCGTACGCTTCTCCCAGCTTGTTGGTGTCGCCGCGGCTGAGCAGGATGGTGCCGATCTGCATCAGCGCGACCATGTTGATGATCCGGTAGGTGCTGCCGAACCGGCGGTGCGGCTTGCGGAACCACTCGAGCAGAACTCCATCTTCAGCCACCCGGTTCATGACGCCGTTGGCGCCGATGATGGAGGTATTGACGGCGCCCGAAAGAATCAGCACGCCGACGGTCACCACAAAAATGTGGAAGCAGAGCAGCAGCAGCGGCGGACCCACCAGGTAGGACGTCAGACCGCCCAGCAGGTTCTCCGAAAATTCACCGCGAACCTTGTCGGGAATGATCATGCCGGCCATCAGGGTGATCACGCCCGTGCAGATCGTGGCGTAAATGCACACGATGTATCCGGTGCGCTTCAGGTTTTTCAATTTCGGATAAGCGATCTCACGGTAAATCTGCGCCAGTGTTTCGAAGCCGCTCATGGAGAGCAGCGAATGCCCGAAAGCCACCAGCACCGCGGCGGCCCAGATTTGAGGGAACACGGTCCCTTTGAGCCAGCCCAGACCGTCGTCGCTGAAATGCAGGTTGGGAAGAGTGGGAGGGGGCGGTATCTGGGCGGGGCCTTTGATCAGCAGGGTCAGCGGGCACCAGATGAGAAACGCGACCACCATCACGGTGGTGATCTGCATGATCCGGAGGGCCTGGCCGCTCGATTCGTGAATCCCCTTGATATTGCCCCACCAGAACCAGATGGTGACGGCCACGCCGAAGTAGATGGTGAAGGTAAAAGGATCGATGCGCCATGCGGTGTGGAGCATCTCGGCGATTTCGTTGATCAGGCGGCTCAGATACTGCCCGGCGCTGACCACGCTGATGGGGCCGGTCAGGATGTAATCGAAAATCAGCGCCGAAACGGAGAATCGCGCCAGGATGGAACCCATGGAGTCGCGGACCACGACGTAGACTCCGCCCCGAACGAAGGTGCTGCTGGACTCGATGTACACGGCGCGGACCGCGAAGCTGAACAGCATCACGCCGATGATGAACCAGGGCGCGCTGGCCCCGATGGCCTTTTCGGCGATACCGCCGGCGTAGAAGGCGGAGGACGCCAGGTCGCTCAGCACGATAGCGGCCGCCCGCCAGAAGGAAATAAAGGAGAGCGCCACGGTAGTAGCGACTACAACCTTTGCGGCACGACGCCGCTCTGGGGGCGACATCATAGTTCCGGGAGTATCCTGAGATCCATGTGGATTGGCAGTTTCAGTATACAATGCTGACTGACACCGCCATCAATCCATGCGACAAGCGCTTGCGCTACTCCTGCTGTTCACGTTTCCGTCGGCTGCAGCCATCCGCGAAGTGGAGACTGCCTGGAGCGATCTCGGGGGGCTGATTTCGAGCCGGAAGATCGCGCTGGTCCTGCCCGACGGGGCGCGGATCGAGGGAAAGGCGCTGTCCGTAAAGGCCGACGCGATCGTCATGACCATCTCGAAGACTTCCGACCGGGGGGCGCACCCGCAGGGCCCGGCTTCCATTCCACGCGCCTCGGTGGCGGCGCTGCGGCTGCTCGAGATGCGGGTGCGGGGGCGAATCATCGCCACTACGGCGGGGATCGTGGGCGGCCTGGCCGCGGGAGCAGGCATCATCCTGGCGAACGGGCTGTTCACCGACACCAGCACAGGCCGGGACGTCGGGGCGGCCGTGGCGATTTTCGGGCTGCCCACCGCCGGGTATTTCATCGGCAGGGCCGCCGACAAAAAAGTAACCGTAATCAGGATAGCGCCTTAATCTTCATGGCTTTCGACTTTTCGGGAAAGTGCGCGGTCGTTACCGGCGGCGCGAACGGAATCGGATTGGCGGCCGCCGAAGCCCTGGCGGCGGGCGGCGCCAGGGTGTGGATCTTCGACGTCGAATCCGGCTCGTCAACGGCCGGAGAACCGGTTCGCTGCGACGTCACCGACCCGGAGTCGGTCGCGGCCGCGTTTGCCAGGTCCGGCGTCCCCGACATTGTCGTCGCCAACGCAGGCACAGGCTCGGAGGCCGAGCTCACGGCAACCACCCGCCAGAATTGGGATCGCATCATCTCCCTCAACCTGTCGGGCGTATTTCACACCGTTCAGGCGGCGGCCAGGCTGATGAAGCCGCGGCGCAGCGGCTCGATCGTCATTACGGCGTCCACCAACTCGTATGACGGAGAAGCCCGGCTGGCGGCCTACAACGCGAGCAAGGCGGGCGTGCTGGGGATCCTGCACACGGCGGCCAACGAACTGGGGCCGTTCGGGATCCGGGTGAACGCGGTGTGTCCCGGATTGATCCGGACAAGGCTCACACAGCGTCATTTCGACAACCCGGGCGTCCTGCGCGACTACTTCCAGCATATTCCCCTGGGGCGTGGCGGCGAGCCCGAGGAGGTTGCCGCGGCCATCGCGTTTCTGGCGTCCGGTCCGGCATCCTACATCACCGGCGCGGCTCTGCTTGTGGATGGCGGCCAGATGGCCTGCAAGTTCGGGACGTGGAACGACGACCACGCTGAGTTTACCGACGGTCGCTGGCGCCTGCGATAACGCAAGCCGCTACAGAGATCTCGGGAAGAGCCGATGAGAGAGCAGGAGGAGATTTCGCGTGCCCTTGACTCCGTTGGCATTTACAGGGATCAGCACATTTTCCGAGGATTTTCAGACGGTGCTGGGCCGGGCCGTGTCGATCGCCTCACTTCCGCTGAAGAGGCTCCAGAACGAAGACGCCGATCTCCTTCAGAAGAAACAGATTTTAGGCTCGCTGAACAGCGTTGTGCGAGATCTTGGGGCAAGCGTGGCAGCGCTCGGCGCACTGGCCAGGAACAAAGCGATCGCGGCTTACAGTTCGGACGTCACGAAAGTCACGGTGGTGAACACCGGCTCGGACAGTGCGGCGGCATACATCATCAGCGATATCACCTCGATAGCCAGGGCGGCGTCGGAAACGTCGCAATCCGGCTACGCCGATTCGGGCGCGACACCGGTGTCGGCGACGGGCACGGTGAAGCTGGTAGTCGGATCGACAATCCGCGAGATAACGCTCACCCCGGCTACCAACAACCTGGCCGGTCTGCGGGACGCCATCAACGATCTGGGACTGGGGGTCACGGCCTCGGTATTGACCACCGGGACGGGCGCGAACCCCAACTACCTGACCGTTTCCGCGGACACCGTCGGTGCGACCACCCTACAGCTTTTCGATGATCCCAACCGGGCGAACAGCAGTCTGCTCACCAGCGTGAATCAGGGTTCGAACGCGGAATTCAAGCTCAACGGAGTCCCGGTCAGCAAAGCCGGAAATCTGATCAACGACGTGGTTTCAGGCGCCACGTTCACGATTCTGGACACCACCGATCCCGGCGAAACGGTCACGCTCTCTCTGGCCACCAGCCGCAGCCAGTTGCAGAGCGCGATTCAGGATTTCGCGTCGAAATACAATGCCCTGGTGGACGAACTGGGGGGGCAGGTTGGGCCGGCGGCGGGGTTGCTCAGCGGCGATTTCATCGTGCGCGAGGCGCAGAACGATCTGCGCCAGCTGACGAGTTATCAGGGTAGCGGCTCAATCCGGAATCTTTCCGATCTGGGCATCCAATTGGGGGCGGA
Source organism: Bryobacteraceae bacterium (assembly GCA_035495815.1). Taxonomy (GTDB): domain Bacteria; phylum Acidobacteriota; class Terriglobia; order Bryobacterales; family Bryobacteraceae; genus DATJFH01. The sequence goes on along the minus strand of DATJFH010000114.1, from coordinate 47,604 downwards.
CGGAAAAATTACTTTCGACTCCGCGGTGTTCAGCGCCTTGTCGGACAGCCAGATCGCCTCGGCCTTTGTTTTCTTCGGTTCAGACACGACCGGATTCGGCGCGCTGGCGGATAAGTTCACCCAGATCACCGATCCGATCACGGGGCTTTCCAAGCTCCAGCAGGACAGCTACGATCAAGCCGACGAGCGAATCCGGCGGGACATCGACGATATCACCGATCGCATTAACCTGCTGCAGGCGCGGGTTTCGGCCCAATTGCAGGCCGCCGATGCGCTGCAGGCGAAGCTCACCTCGCAACAAACGGTGTTGACGGCGATGCTGCATGCGCTGGACGTAACCACATTCGGTAAGAAGGAATAAGCGCGTGCCGGAGCTGGAACGGGCCCTCCGTGAACTCGAAGCCGCCACCGCGGACCTGATCAAGGATCCGGAAGGCGCGCAGGCTGCCCTCGACCGGCGCGCGAGGGCGATCGCGGAGCTGGCCGGCGGCGCGTGGGTCGCGTCCTGCCGGAAGGAAGAGACCGCGCGGCGCCTGCAAGCGGCTCTGGAGGCGGGCGCGCACGCGATGCAGCAGCTCACGGCGGTGAAACACCGGGCAACGGCCGAATGGCGCCACTGGAGCGCGATCTACCGCGGCCTGAGTCCAGTGCGGGGGCCGGGCTCGGTGGACTTCAAAGTCTAGAATCGAAGCGCGGGCCGGTGTAGCGCACGCAGGCCGCGCGGACGTTCTCCAACAGCCGGACGGCGCGGATCACCCCGGGCGCCGGAGAAAAACCATTCGATCGAAGAAAGGGCGGGCAATCCCGGGAGACTTGAAGAACGTGTTCTTCGGGTTCCGAATGGATCCGCCGCCGATCCCGCAGAATCGATCCCGGAAAGGCGAAGCAAGGCTTGGGCGGGTGTGATGGAGCGTGGTCCGGCAGGCGCAGGCGCCACCTATGTGCGCGGGATATGCGCGGCGCTGTTTCAACCCCGGTCCCGTAAGATGGAGAATCAAAAAAAGCCACGGCGGGCATCGCAGAGCTTTGCCGCCGTGGCTTGCAGAGGGGAAGGGGCGGACGATAGCCCGCCCTTGATTCAATTACGCCCGGAGAAGAGCCAGGACACCCTGAGGAGCGGAGTTCGCCTGAGCCAGAGCGGCGACGCCGGCCTGCAGCAGGATCTGGGCTTTGGTGAGGTTGGCGGCTTCCGACGCCAGGTCCGCGTCCCGAATACGGGATTCGGCCGACGCCAGGTTGCTCAATTGCGACTGCGCCAGATTGATGGCGTAGTTGAACTGATTCTGGCCGCGTCCGACGACCGCTTGCGCCTTTCCAAGCGCGCTGATCGCGTCGGAGAGCGCTTCCACAGCCGATTCGGCGGCGGCCTGGTTGCTGATGTCCGCCGTGCTTCCGGTTCCGATAACGGCAGCGGTGACCAGGGTGCCCTGGCTGCCGATGCCCGCTCCGTCCGCGGTCGCGCCTATCGAAATCTGGAAGGAAGACGTGCCGATGAACTTGATTCCTTCCACGCCGCCGCTCTGCTCTTTCACGGCGACCAGGCCCTGGAGTGTCGCGTTATTCGACTGCTGCAGCTTCGTATTGATGGTGTCGATCGCCTCGTCGAGCGAACGGGCGTTGGGGGAGCCGGCGTTTTGCAGCGTGACGGCCAGCGACTGCTGCACTCCGTTGGCGTCGTCGGACGTGATCGTGACCGTCTGCTTATCGGAGCCAAGCCGGGCGACGCTGAATGCCAGGACGCTGGTCTGGTAGGCCCCACCCGAATCGAAAGCGGCCGGAGTGGTGGCGGCGCTGACGGTGTTGGCGGTCTGGGCCACACCGGTCGCTACCGCATTGTCGAAGCCGAACACGTTCGCGGCGCCGATCGAAGCGATCCGGAAGTTCGTGCTCGAATTATTGGTGATCCTGATCTGGCCGGCGTTGTCGGACGCCACGAAACCGGCTGCCGACAGGTTTGCATTGCCCGCGAAGGCGTTGTTCAGGGCGATGATGGCGGCCGCTTCCGTGGCGGCTCCCGGGGTAACGGTGAGCGAGACCTTGGTTCCGCCGTTCAGGGAGAACTCGAGGGTCTGGGCGGCCGCGGCGAACGTGCCGGCGGCGCCGGTCACGGTGTTGTATTCGAAAGTGCCGCTGGCGCCTGCGCTGGATTGGAACGAGCCGAAGCCGAACCGGTTGTTGAGATCGCCCGAAGTGGCGACGTCGAACGCTTCACCGCGTCGATTGGAGAACACGAGAGCGGATCCGGCGGTGGCCGTCGTCAGGGTAATGCCGGCGGCTTGCAGGCTGGCATTGGACGACACGGCGCTCTGCAGGGCGATAAGCGCGGTATCGATCGTTTCGGCGGCCGTCACCGCGATCTGCAGGTCCACCGGGCTGGCGAGGCCGGAGCCCTGGATCCGGAAGATGACCGTGCCGGCGCCGCTGGCGCCGAAGGTGGTGGCGGCGGCGGCCGCGGCGGCTCCGCCCGTTACCGTATTGGTCAGGGCCTTGCCGGTCGGGTCGGAGGAAGAGGTGACGTTGCCGAGCAGCGCATTGGACGTCAGGTCCCCGGCGGATACCTGAAACACCGCGCTGCTGGAATTGAATGCCAGGTGACTGCCGTTGGTGTCGGTTACGATCGAAGCGGTAATGCCGGCGTTCTTGAACGCGGTGGCGGACTGCGTGGCGCCGTTGCCGGCATTCTCGATGGCGGTGTTAAGGGCGGCGACCAGCGTGTCGGTGTCGGTCACGCCCGTCAGGTTCACAGAGATTTTCACCCGGTTGGCATCGGCAAAGCCCGAGCCCCGAAAGTAGAAATCGGTGTTGCCGGCGGTGACTTCCGAGTTCTGATTGGCCGCCAGATTGACGATGGCCTGTACGCTCGTAGAGGGCGAACCCGCGCCGATGTCGGTTCCGGACCCGATCACGCCCACGGCCTGCACTCCTTTCAGGCCGAGACTCTTGGAATCGACGGTCGAGGAGCTGAGGTCCAATCCCACCGAGCCGTTCGAGATCGCGCTCACGCTGCCGGACTGCTTGCCGCCGCCGATGAACACGCTGAGATTCCTGGCGAACGTTCCACCCTGGTTGAGGCCGATCGCCTGCGCCTGCCGGTCGATTTCGGCGATGACGCTGGAAAACTCGCTGTCGAGCACGGTACGGTCGCCGGTGAAGGTGCCGGACGCCGATTGGGTCGCCAGCGTGCGCGCCCGGTCGAGCAGCTTGGAAATGTTGTTGATGCCGCCGTCGGCGATCTGCAACTGGCTCAAGCCGTCGTTGGCGTTTCGGATGCCCTGGCTCAGCACAGCCTGGTCGGAACGATACGTGTTGGCGATGGCCAGACCCGCGGCGTCATCTCCGCTCGAGATGATGCGCAGGCCGGAAGTCACCCGGCTGATGGTTTTGCTCTGAAACTCACTGTTGACACGCAGGTATTCCTGCGCCTGTAATGAGGCAATATTGGTATTGATTTGATAAGACACGATTCTCTCCTTGAATTGTGTGAATACCGGGATTCCTTTCCCGGGTGATCCGCCGGCATGCGGCGAATCTTCCTACGGAGACCTCATCGGCGCAGTTCGAAAGCGCTTGAATTGCTTTTATCGAATCGGTTCGCGGGAACGGCTCTCACCGCCAAGGCGGGGTGAGCGTCAGCCAGCAGGCTCTTGCGGCGTGATCGCCGCTCACTTCAGCTGGTTCGACAAACCGGCCAATTCGGCTGACGTTATATGCCGCGACGCAACCCGGTTCTGCTTGCCGGTCACGTAGATTTCCTTGCGCGCGATGGATACCTCTTTCGGGGCGGCAATACCCAGTTTCACCTGAGTGGCGCCGATTTCAAGCACCTCGATCTCGATATCCTCGGCTATAAAAAATGACTCACCGGCGCGGCGTCGGATTACGAGCATATCTCCTCCCGCGGCGCGCCTGCAGGAGCTGTCAGCGGATGGTTATGAGAGTAGGCCGAATCGATCCGGACAGCCTGTACACCACGTTGCCTTTTCCGGTGAATGACCACCGGCGCCAATAAATTGGCGGTAATGTCGCCATTTTCAGCCACGGTCAGGACCGCGAGACAGGTGAGCGGTTCGGAAACCCGCAGCGCTTCGGCGGAGTCAAATCCGAGGACCGGCAGATCCTCGGGTGCGATGTCGAGGTGGTAATCGGGGTCTACCGTCTGGATGGGCAGAGTCAGAAAGCAAAGGCCCGGCTGCTTCAGGCTCTGCAGGAAAACGAGCGGAGCGTTGGCGGGCGGTTCCATCAGAAGGAATTCGGTTTCATCCTCGAAAGCAGGCAGACCTGAGGGAAACAGAAGGACGTCGTGTTCTCCGTACTCGACGGAGCCGAAATATTTGGTTGACGTTTCCGGCATTGTCCTTGGAACATTAGCATCCGGGGCGCCACTCCCCGCTATATCCCGTTAGGCGTATGATGCTACCTATGAGCTATACACGCCGTCAACTGTTGACCGGTCTCAGTGCGGCTGCACTGGGTTCCCGACTCGGCGCCGCGCAGGCTAAGCCGATGCGCGGTGTCTTCGTCATTATGGCGACGCCCTACACCGAATCAAACGCGGTGGATTTCGAAGATCTGGCCCGCGAGGTGGATTTCCTCGACCGCTGTGGCGTGCAGGGGATGGTGTGGCCGCAACTGGCCAGCGAGTACTTCAAACTGACGAAGGAAGAGCGGATGCGGGGCATGGAGGTGATCGGCAAGGCGGCCAAGGGTAAGAAGCCGGCGCTGGTGCTGGGTGTACAGGGACCGGACAAGGCAGCGGCCCTGGCCTATCTCGAGAAGGCGGAGATGGCGGAACCGGACGCGATTATCGCCATTCCGCCGACGGAGGCCAAATCGCTCGACGACTTCCGCGAATATTACCGGGCGCTGGCCCGGGCCACTCGCCGTCCGCTTTTCATGCAGACGACGGGGGGCGCCAAGGGGATCATTCCGACGACCGAGATGGTGGTTTCCCTGGCAAAGGAATTTCCGAATTGCGGATATGTCAAAGAGGAGCAGTCCCCGGTGATCGAGCGGATGGCGGCGCTGGCCAAACATCGGCCCACGATCAAGTCGATCTTCAGCGGCGCGGCCGGGAAGGGAATGCTGTACGAGATGCGCATGGGCTTCGACGGCACGATGCCGGGCGCTCCGTATTCGGACATCTATGCGCAGATCTGGAACCTGTACCAGTCCGGCAAGCACGAACAATCGCGGGAGCTGTTCGGGCGGCTCCTGGTGTTGATCAATATGGAAACCCAGGCCCCGGGAACCCGTCAGTACATCATGAAGAAGCGGGGTGTGTTCAAGACCACGGTATCGCGGCAGAAAACGGGCGCGCTGACTCCCGAAGCCATGGCCGAAATCGACTTCAACTTCGAAGGCCTGCGTCCGTATCTGAAGGCATGACGATGTACAGTCCTGAATACCATCCCCGCCATCAGGCGGGACAGGGCTTACGCCCGTCCAGCGGCCAAGCCCGCGCGGAAACTCAAAACGCGCACTGGTCAAAGGCGCTATGATGTTTCCGATATACAGCGGGCCTGTTTCTCCGGCCGTTCAGCGAAGAGAGGTGTTATGCGATTGATGCGAGTTGTCCTGCCCACGGCGTTGCTGCTGCCGTTCCTGATCCTGTTGCCTGCCTCGCAGGCGCAGCAGTCCCGATCCAAACCGCCGGCGAAACTCTACAATACGGCGAAGAAGAAACTGCTCGAAGGGAAGCAGATCGTGGGCGTCACCATCTCTTCGCCGGACCCGAACATTTACTGCGCCGCCGCCAATTCCGGATGGGACTACACCTGGATCGAGATGCAGCACAGCCCGCTCACCTATTCAGACGTGGCCAAAATGATCTGGGCCTGCCGGGGCGCCTCGGCCATGCCGTTCATCCGGGTGCCGGACGCCACCGAGAGCGAGATCCAGAAGGCCACCGACATCGGCGCCCTGGGGATCATCGTGCCGACGGTGGACACGGTCGAGAAGGCGCAGGCGGCGGTCAAGTGGTCGAAGTACCCGCCGGAAGGGCGGCGCAGCCAGGGTGGCGGGCAGTACGGCGCTCTCTGGGGCTCGGATTACCGCAAGACGATCAACGACAACATGCTGGTCGTGGTGATGATCGAAACGCCGCTCGGTGTCGCCAACGCCAAGGAGATCGCCGCCGTGAAAGGCATCGACGTGATCTTCGCCGCCAGCACCGACCTGGGGAATTTTTCAGGCTACAAGCAGGGTGACCCGCAGTATGAGTCCCTGGTGAAGACGATCCACGACACGGTCCTCGGCGCAGGCATCCACCTGGGCGGTCCGCTGGCGTGGAAGACCACCCGCCACGGATACACATTCCTGCAGGGCCCGGGCGAGACGTCCCTGATCAAAACCGGCGCCGAGGTAGCGCTCGGAAACGCGCCCGCTCCGGGCGGCCGCAAACAAACCGGCATCGCCCCGATCGAAGGCGCCGAAAAGCACTAAACGGATACGTCCGCGCCGACAAATCCATTTTCATCAGGATTGTTCGTGCGGGACTCGCGCGTTCCGGGCGTCTGACGAGCGTCCCCTTTCGGTAGAATACGGAACAGAAAATGAAACTTACATTACGACGTACTGTTCCAATCCTTCTTTCGGCCACGCTCATCACAGCTCCAGCGCTGGCCGCCGCCAAAGACACCGGAAAGATCAAAACCCGGGTCAGTCCCGGCAACGCCGCCGTATTCATCAACGGAAAGTACGCCGGGCCGGCCACTCGTTTCACGGTCCCGGAATCCTATGAGGCGCCGGCGGGCGAGGTGGAAGTTTCGCTGCGCGATCCGCGCTGCGAGGATTTCACCACCAAGGTAACGGTCCGTGCCGGAAAGACCGCGCACCTCAGCCAGAAGCTCAAGCGCGTCGAGCCCGCCAAGCCTCCGTTCGGAACCTTCCGGCTGGGTGGAGGCGAGGATGAATCCTTCGTCTCGGTGGCCGCGGGCGACGTGGGCGCGGTCTACATCAACGGCAAATATTACGGCTACGTGGACGAGCTGAACAACCGCGGCAGCGGCATCCTGCTCAACCCCGGAACCTACGATCTGTTCGTGGACTCGCCGCTGTTCGGCGAGATCAAGCAGAAAATCACAATCGAAGCCAATAAGACGACTATCGTGCCGCTTCCGAAGAAGCGTGGCTGACGGGAGAAACGAGAATGAAAACGATCCTGAAGTGGAGCGCGGCCGGAGCGGTTTTCGCCGCGGTGTTGTTCTCACAGAGCTCCGGCTTGAAGCGTACCATCGCGCATAAGGGGGATGTCTCGGTTCCCGGCCGGGAGGCGGTTGTCGCCAGCGTCGAGCTGGCGCCCGGAATCAAAGCCGGCCGCCACACGCATCCCGGCGACGAGATCAGCTACGTGCTCGAAGGCGAAGCCGAGATCCTCATCGAGGGTCAGCCGGCGCGCAAGGTCAAAGCCGGCGACGGATTCATCATTCCGTCCGGCGCCAGGCACGACGCGCACAATACGGGCTCCCGGCCACTGAAGCTGGTCGGCGTCTATGTAGTGGAAAAGGGAAAGCCGCTGGCTACTCCGGCGCCCTGACTTTCTCGAGCGCGCTGGCGGCGCCCTGAATCCGCTCGCCCGTGTTCTCGAGGATCCTGCCGACAAGAGTAATCTGCTCGTCGGCCTGCTTCCATAGCTTCTGCTCGACGCTCTCCCGCACCGCCGGGATCGTCTTCACCCCGTAGCCTGTGTAAAAGCCGGGAGCGTAAATCTGGTGCCGGTACCAGGGCCGGTTGGGAAGGCCGTGTTCCGACATCAGCGCCCGCTCGACGGCGAGCAGCCTCCGGTTCACGTCGCGCAGCGCCGGGCCCGCGAGCGCCTCCCCGCCATTCGCGGACGCGTGCTCGAGCGCCTTTTCGAAACGGTCCGCTTCACGCTGAAGCGCGGCCACGCCGTTTTCCAGCGGCGCGAAATTCAGAAACGGCGGCACGGGCTCACGCGCCGGCGGAACAGCCGGATTTCTCGAATCGTCGATGGCGCTGAAGACGCCTTCGTCGATTTGCCGGTTCCGCTCGATAATCTGCTCGCGCTGGCCGGCCGCCAGCTTCTGCAACTCCCCGACATAGCGCCTCACGGTATCGGTGAAATTAGTGAAATCGTAGGGCAGCATATCGGCGTCCGCCAGCCGCAGGACGGCGATCCCGGCGGTCTGGGCGAGCGCACGGCCGTAGACGAACCCGCTGTCGCTGAAATGGCGGTACCAGTAAAAATCGTCGTAGATGGAGTGATAAATTCCGCCACCCGCCTCACCCGCGTAGCCGAGGTTGAGGGACGCCACCGCCAGGTGATCGAGAAACACGGTGTAGTCCGACCCGGACCCTAGCGCCTCGATACGCAGATCGGCACGCTGGCGCGCCTCAGCCCGGTCCGTCGAATTGGCGATCCGCTCGAGCTGCAGCCGCTTCCACACGGGCAGATTCTTCTCGGGATCCTGAACATCGCGGGCCACTCCGTTGATAAACTTCTCGAGCGTGTGCGACCCGGCCATCTTCAGGTATCCGCGGCCGTTGGAGTCGGAATTGATGTACACCGCGGCTTTTTGCGACAGCTCTTCCGCGTGCTGTTCCGCCCACTCGGTGGATCCGAGCAAGCCCTGTTCTTCACCGTCCCAGAAGGCGTAAACGATGGTCCGCCTGGGACGCCATCCCTGTTTCAGCAGAGCCGCCAGCGCGCGCATCTCCTCGAGCTCGGCGGCGGCGCCGGAGACCGGATCGTCGGCTCCGTTGACCCAGGCGTCATGATGGTTCCCGCGCAGGATCCACTCGTCGGGAGAGCCGGCGCCGGGAATGGTCGCGATCACGTTGTAGAGGGTATGGAGCTTCCAGTCGAACTTCACTTTCAAATGCACACGCGCGGGACCGGGGCCGATGCGGTAGGTAATCGGCAGCGAGCCGCGCCAGGCGGCCGGAGCGACCGGACCCTCGAGCGCCGCCAGCAGCGGCTTCGCATCGGCGTAGGAGATCGGCAGCACGGGAATTTTGGTAATCGTCGGAGCTTTGCTGATTTCGAGCCGCCTGGCATCGCGGGTGGCCCCGATGCCGGGCGTAAGCGGGTCGCCGGGATAGACCGGCATATCCATCACGCTGCCGCGCTGCACGCCGTCCCTGGGCCGCCACGGCCCGGCGGGAAACACTTCGCCTTGCGCATAGCCGTCCTCATGGGGATCGGAATAGATGATGCAGCCCACGGCGCCGTGCTCGCCAGCCACCTTCGGCTTGATGCCGCGCCAGGATCCCCCATAGCGCGCGATGACGATCGCGCCCTTCACGGAAATCCCCCTGCGCTCGAGCTGCTCGTAATCCTCCGGCACGCCCTGATTCACATAAACGAGGGGCGCGGTGACGTCGCCGTCGATGGAGTAGGCGTTGTAAGTCGGGAGCTGTTCGGAGTGCTGGCCGGAGGTGGAATCGCCGGGAACGGCGGGCTCCTGCAGCTTGGCTTTGAAGCGCCGTGGCGCGGTCATCTCGAGCACGCGCTCGGTGGGTGTGGGGAACAGGACGTCGAAAGTTTCGATCTTCGCGTCCAACCCCCAGCCCGCGAGGGTGGCCAGAATCCACTCCGCATTGTCCTTGTCATAAGGAGATCCGATGTGGTGAGGCCGCGCCGAGAGCCGCTGCATGTACTCCCCGATCTTCTTCGGATCCGGAATGGCGGCGAACTTCGCCTCCCAGACCCGCTGGCTGCGGGAGGACGATGCGGAATATCCCCGCAGGGGCGTGTCACTGGCAGGCTGGGCGCACAACAGAAGAGCCGGCACAAGTATAAGACCGCGCAAAAGCGTCATGAAATCGACCATAGCACGCCCGGCTTGCGGGATTACGCACTTGCTCGAGACCGATGTGCCTGTTGCGCCGCGGTCATGGCTGAGGCGCCGGCGCCCCAAGCGCTTCTCCGGCGGCATCTCTTTCTTGACGTTCCGAAGCTTCTCCCACTACACTCTGCTATAGAGTTCAGGAACCCCGCCATGATGGATATGATCGGCGTCCGCGGTTCGTATGCGCCTTCTCCGGCAAGCGCATGCCTCCCACAATCTCCAGGTTTCGGTATTTGAACAATGGCATCCATGACACGCCGCTACTTTCTCCTGGGCGCTCCGGCGCTGCCGGCTCTTTCCCAGAAAGCGGGCAGAGCTGCGGGGCGGAAAATCCTGATCATGCTCATCGACGGATTCGGACCCGAATATCTGGAAAAGAGCGACATGCCGAACTTGAAGCGCATGCGCCGGGAAGGTAGCTTCACGACAGGCTCCAGCGTGATGCCCTCGGTCACCAATGTGAACAACGCATCGGTGGTCACGGCCTGTTTTCCCGATGAGCACGGGATCACGTCGAATTTTTTCTACGACCGCCAGACCCGAACGTACTCCGAAATGGAGACAGCCGGGTTCCTGCTGCGCCCCACCCTGTTCGAGCGCGCGCGGGCAGCCGGACTCCGGACAGCCCTGGTCAGCGCTAAGGACAAGGTCCGGACGCTATGCAGCAAGGGCGCCCACGTGGAGGTGTCCGCCGAATTGCCCGAGCCGAAGTACATTCAGGCGATCGGCAGGCGCGAAGACATGTACAGTCCCGCGGTGAACTACTGGCTGTTGCGGGCCGCCCGGCACGTACTCAAACACGATGGGATCGATCTCATGTACCTGTCCACCACCGATTACATGATGCATACGTACGCTCCCGGGGAGGGTCCCTCGCTCGAGCATCTGCACACGCTCGACAAGCTGCTGGGCGACCTGGTGGACGACCATCCGCGTCTCGAAGTCTACGTCACCGCCGATCACGGCATGAATGCCAAACGCGAGGCGATCGACGCCGCCCTCATCCTCAAGGAGCAATCGATCCCATCCGAAATGGTTCCCATCATTCGAGACAAGCACAAGACGCATCATCAGAATCTGGGCGGGGCGGCTTATGTATTTCTGGAGCGGGCTGGGGACCTGTCGAAAGCGGCGGAAATCCTGAAAAGTACCCCCGGCGTCGAGGCTGTCCACCGGGCGCCGGAAGCGGCTCGCCTCTTTCATCTGCACCCGCAGCGGATCGGCGATCTGCTGGCGCTGGCCGCAAAGGACACCGCTTTCGGCCAGCTCGAAAAGCCGCGCGAGCCGGCCAAGGTCCGCACGCACGGGTCGCTTCACGAATCGCAGGTACCCCTGATTGCGTACGGCCGCAGAGTCAATATGAGCGATTACCGCTACAACCTGGATCTCACCCGCCACCTTCTGTTGGAGGGTTTATGAAGAGGGCCCTGGGCGTGGGCGCGCTGGGAGTCCTCGCCGCGCTGCTCATTTGGCCGCAGCGCGAGAACCTCACTCCGCGGCCGGACGCGAGAGTCGGCCCGGTGGAGGGTGGAGGCTTCCTGCTCACCACCGGCTGGACCGTGCGGCCGGCCGGCAAGCAGGCTGCTCTGAGCACGCTGCCCTTAGCTGCCCGGCTGGTTGACGGCGGGAAATCGTTCCTGGTTGTCCAATCCGGCTACCGGACTCCCACGCTCAGCCTGCATGATTCGTCCACCGGCGCGGAGCAGTCGAAAATCGAGCTAAAGGATTCGCTGCACGGCATCGCGGTGCGCGGGAACACGATCTGGGTGGGCGGCGGAACCACCGGATCCGTTTTCGAGCTTCGACTCGAGGCTCGTCGTCTGGAGCTGGCGCGCGCCTTGCCGGCAGGCCCCGAGCGGGTTCCAGCCCACGGAGTCTTCATCGCGGATGTGGCCTTATCGCCCGACGGAAAATTTCTATACGCGGCCGATATCTCGGGCGACGCGATTGCGGTTCTCGACCTGAAGCGGGGCCGTCTGCAACAGCGGATCCCCACGGCGGCGATGCCGTACCGGATCCTGTTCCACCCGGACGGAAAGCAGTTCCTGGTAACCAGTTGGTCGGGCGGCGAGGTGGTGAGGCATGACTCGGCGGGTGGCTCCATTCTGCAGCGAGTGCCGCTCGGGTCCCATCCGACGGACATGGTGTGGCAGCCATCGCCGCAGGGGCTGCGGCTGTTCGTCGCCGCTGCTCACACGAATGACGTCTACCTGTTGTCATCGCAGACCGGCGGCGAGCTGCGGATCATTGAGCGGCTGAGCGTCGCCATGACGCCCCGGCAGCCGCCGGGAATGACGCCGAGCGCGCTCGCCCTGAGCCCGGACGGCCGCTTTCTTTACGTCGCCTGTTCCGATGCCAACGCCATCGCGGTAGCCGATGTCTCCGGCGCCATGTCGCGCGTGGTGGGGTTCATTCCGGCCGGCTGGTATCCCACCGAGACGCTTCCTCTCCCGGACGGACGGCTCGTCGTGCTCAACGGCAAGGGGCTTCGCTCGTTTCCGAATCCGAAAGGGCCGCAGGACAACCGTAAGGAACGCCCGGCCAACCGGCAGCAGGCCACCTATATGCAAATCGGCGGTATGTCGTTGATCGATCCCGTGGATGAAGAGCGCCTCAAGGAATACACCCGGGCCGTCTATCTCAACTCGCCCTACCGTGACCAGTTGCTCGACAACGCCGGAACACCGGAAGGCAACCCCGTGCCTTCGCGCCCCGGTCAGCCGTCGCCGATCCGTCATGTCATTTACGTCGTAAAAGAGAACCGCACCTACGATCAGGTATTCGGGGATCTGAAGGAAGGAAACGGCGATCCCTCCCTGCTCCTGTTTACGGAGGAGTCCTCGCCCAACCATCGCAAGCTGGCTCGCGAATTCAACCTCTTCGACAACTTCTACGTGAACGGGGACGTGAGCGCCGACGGCCAGAACTGGTCTTCCGGCGCGATCGCGCCGGATTACACCAACAAGCTGCAGCCGAACGTATCGAGCGGACGCGGCGCCCAAATGAGCCTGTATTGGGGCCGGCCTCCCCAGAATCGCACCGAAGAGGCCTCGCGTCCGCATGGCGGCTATTTGTGGACCCGTGCCTTCGAGGCCGGACTCTCCGTGCGAAATTACGGCTGGATGACGAAGCAGACCGAAAAGGGGGTCACCGGGGAAAAACAGATACTGGACGCGGAGAGCAAGCAGCTCATGGCCGCCACTAATCCTTTCTTCCGCGGCTTCGATACCACTTACCCGGACCAGGATCGCATCGGGTTTTTCCTCTCCGATCTGGCGGAATTCCAAAAAAAGGGGGAAATGCCGAGGTTAATCGTGATGCGGCTGGGCAACGATCACACCGCCGGCATGCGGGCCGGATCCATCACGCCGGTATCCATGTTCGCCGACAATGATCTGGCGTTGGGCAGGCTGGTGGAAGCGGTCTCGAAAAGCCGTTTCTGGAAGGATACGGCGATCTTCGTCCTCGAAGACGACGCGCAGGCCGGCCCCGATCACGTCGATTCTCACCGCTCGCTTACGTTCGTGATTTCTCCCTACGCCAAGCGCCGCCATGTGGAGAGCAACATGTACAATACGGTCTCGGTGCTGCGGACGATCGAGCTGATCCTCGGTTTGAGGCCGATGACGCATTTCGACGCCGGCGCGCGGCCGATGTACACGGTATTTACGTCCAGACCCGATTACACTCCTTACACGGCGGCCAGGCCGCGGGTGTCGCTCACGGAGCGCAACCCCGGCGGGACGGAACTGGCAGCTCGGTCCGCGCGCCTCGATCTTTCGGAGGCCGACCGCATCGACGATCACGAGATGAACGATATCCTGTGGCGCGGGATCAAAGGCGTCCCGAGTCCCGCTCCGCGGCGCAGCATCTTCTATCAGGGCACAACGCAGGGCGACGGCGACGGCGATGACCGGTAGTTCCGCTCAGGCTTCAAAAGCACTGCGTGGGATGCCATGACTCCAGGACAAGTCCGGCGGACTGGATCTGAAAGATTCAGGTCCGGATTACCAAATGCCGCTGAATACCGTGAAGTCCTCGCGGTGCGCCCCAGGTTCCGCGTATTGAGGAAAGCCTCCGCGATCGTGCCGTCCACCCCCGGGGCGGTGCGCAACGGATCTTTGCGAAAACCCGCGGATGCATGATCCTGACAGTCGCCGGATTCCGGACGAGCATTGGGCGAGACAGATCGGCCGCCGCGCAAGCCGGGCGGGACAACCGCGTCTCACGAAGGCGGTTGACGGCGCCCGCCGCTATGATAGACTCGACTGGTTAAGTCCAAATTCAAAGCCACGAGATTGGGCTGATTCGGGGTTAGGGGGATTTTGTGAAAAACCTTCTGCTTATCGCCGCTTTAGCGGTGTGCTTTCTGTCGGCGCAGTCTTTTACGGGCAGCATTTCCGGCACGGTCAAGGACTCCACAGGAGCGGTAATCGCCAAGGCCTCCGTTCTGATCGTGAATATCGACAACAACGCCCGAACCGAGTTGCGGACGGACGACAGCGGGTCCTACTCTGCGCCGCTGCTTCCGCCGGGACGGTACAAGATCGAGGCCTCCTCGGAGGGTTTCAAGAAGCTGGTCCGGGAAGGAATCGTGCTCCAGGTGCAGCAGCAGGCGCGCGTCGATCTGGCGCTCTCGCTCGGCGCCATCGCCGAAACCGTGCAGGTCACGGCAGAGGCGGCGCTGCTCGAAGCCACCACGTCCAGCGTCGGGAAAGTGGTAGACAACCGGCGGATTACCGACCTTCCTCTCAATACCCGCAACGTCTACTCGCTGATCTATCTCACACCCGGCGTCGCCGGCGGAATCGGCAACGCTTACAACTCCCTCAGCTATTCGATCAACGGCGCCCGCGCGTCCATGATGGACACGGTGATCGACGGCGTGACCGCGTCGTTCCCCACCGTGAACGGGTTCACCGGCATCTCGGTATTCCCGTCGGTCGACGCCATCGAAGAGTTCAAGGTGCAGGGCTCGAATTATTCCGCCGAATTCGGCCGGAGCCTGGGCAGCGTTCTCAACGTGGTCTACAAATCGGGCACGAATCAGCTGCACGGCAGCCTTTTTGAATTTCTGCGCAATTCCGTGCTCGACGCCAACAACTGGTTCGACAACCGGCGCGGCGCCAGCCTGGCGAGCTTCAAGCGCAGCCAGTTCGGCGGCACGGTGATGGGGCCGATTCAGCGCGACAAGATGTTCTTCATGTTCAGCTACGAAGGTCTGCGGGAGCGTCCGTTCGCCACCAGCACGTTCACCGTTCCGACCGCCGAACAGCGGCAGGGCGACTTCTCCCGGACCTTGGCTGCGAACGGACAGTTGATCACGGTGTTCAATCCGTTCACCACGCGCGCCAGCGGCTCGGCGTTCGTTCGCGATCCCTTCCCCGGCAACCGGATTCCGGCCCAGATGTTCGATCCGGTCGCGCTCAACGTCCTCAAGTATTATCCGCAGGCGAACACGGTCACCAACGCCGTCACCAACACCAACAATTACGCCCGCAGCGGCTCGCGCCTTACCGACATCAACCAGTGGGACACGCGCATCGATCGTAACCTCACCGCCAGGCAGCGGGTCTTCGCCCGCTACTCGCATCGCCACACGCAGGACAATCCGCTGGTCGCTTTTCCCGACGATCTGCAGATCGCGGAGGGCCGCGTCAACCAGCAGAACGTCGTGCACGGAGCGGTCGCCGATTACACCAATACCCTGACGCCGAACACGATCCTGAGCGTGCGGCTGGGCTTTGCGCGCACGCTGTTCATCTTCGACAACCAGGGCCTCGGCTTCCAGCCTTCCAGCCTCGGACTTCCCAAGGACATCGATTCGGTGGTGGATCGACAGATGTTTCCCGGCATCAGCCTCAATGGATATCAGGGCCTGGGAGGCAACGATCACCGCTACAGCGCCTTCATGAGTCACACCGCCCTCGCCAACCTGACCCAGGTGAAGGGGCGGCACACTTTGAAGTACGGCTTTGAAGGACGCCTCATCCGGGTGAATGTGTGGGAGGCGCGCAGCGCGGGCAACTTCGGTTTCAGTCCGGGCTTCACGCAGGGTCCTAACCCCAACACGGCCAGCGCCACGGCAGGCAACTCGGTGGCGTCACTGCTGCTGGGCACGGGCACTTCCGGCAACGTCCTGATTCAGGGCTGGAAGAACGTGGCTTCTCAGAGCTTCTATCTTTCCTGGTACCTGCAGGACGACTGGCGGGTTACTTCGAAGCTCACGCTGAATCTCGGCCTCCGCTATGAAGTGGATACGCCGAGGACGGAGCGCTACAACCGCATGAACTGGTTCGATCGCTCCATAAAATCGCCGCTGGCGGATGAGGTTGCGGACTTTCCGCACTTGGTGGGCGGCGTCGTATTCGCGGGCTACCGGGGCAACTCCCGCCATCAATACGAGTACGACAACAATAATTTCGGACCGAGGCTGGGCCTCGCATATCAGCTGACGCCCAAGACGGTGATCCGTACCGGATACGGGATTGTTTATGGGCCCTCGAACCAGGCGGCGCAGGGGACGGTCGGTCCGTTCGGTTTCCGGGTGGAGTATCCGTGGCTGACGACGGTGGACGGAATCACGCCGTACAATACGCTGCGCAATCCGTACCCGCAGGGATTCCGGCAACCGCCGGGTCCGGCCGATGGACTGCTGACACAGGCCGGGGCGAACCTCCAGGCGGTGCTGCGCGATACGGTGACGCCCTTGTCGCACCAGTGGAACATGACCCTGCAGCGCGAGCTGCCCGGGCAGATTCTGCTGGAAGCGGCTTACGTGGGCACGCGCGGACTGCAACTGGCCCGGGGCGGCGAGAGCGGCTTCACGCTGAACCAGCTCACCATCGACAGGCTGAGTCTGGGCTCGAGACTCAACGAGCTGGTGGCGAATCCGTTTTTCGGAAAAGGCACGGGCGGATTCTTCATCTCCGAGCGGATCGCCCGGGGCCAGCTCCTGCGGCCGTACCCGCAATTCACCGACGTGATTCCGCTGTACTCGAGCGGAGCGTCGTCGAGCTATCACGCCTTGCAGGTGACGGCCAGCAAACGCATGGCGCGCGGCTTCCAGTTCGAGGGCTCCTATACCTGGGGGAAGAACCTGGACTACGGCATGAGCCATCAGGACAGCTACAATATCCGACAGAGCAACACCTTCGCCGATATCGACATCGCGCAGCGATTCGTGATGAGTTACATCTACGAGCTGCCTTTCGGCCGCGGGCGCAAGTTCGGCGGAAGCATGTCGCGCGCGATGAACGCCGTTTTCGGCGGCTGGCAGTTCAACGGCATCACCACTTTCCAGGGCGGCACGCCGCTCAATATCTCGGCGAACAACACGTCGGGACTTTTTGCGGCCACCACCCGGGCCAATAACAACGGCAAAAGCGGGCGGAAAACGGGGCCCGTGGAGGAGCGGCTCGACGCCTACTTCGACAAGAGCGTCTACAGCCAGCCGGCGGCCTTCACGCTGGGCAATATGGCGCAGCGGCTCGGAGATGTGCGCACCGACATTACCCGGAACTTCGACCTGTCGCTGTTCAAAGAGTTCGCCCCGGTAGAGCGGATGCGCATCCAGCTGCGCGGCGAATTTCTCAACGGCTTCAACACCCCGCGATTCGGGAGCCCGAACACCTCGGTAACCAACGCGGCCTTCGGCTCCATCACGTCCCAGGCGAACGCGCCGCGCCAGACGCAGGTAGGCCTGAAGATCCTGTGGTGAGGCGCCAAGCGCCGATCCCTCTATATTCGCCGCAGGCCGGATGCGCATCCATCTGAATCTGGCGGTTCGCGCCGGCGGTCGAGCGGCCGCGCGTCACCAGCCGCGGCCCTCCTGTCGGCCACCGGCGGAAGGTCGCCGACGCTCGAGTAGTTATCCCGGCCGGTGATTGGCCCGGTTCTCACGAGGGCTTATGGCGATGGGGCAAGAGACGGCGATCGTCAAAGGACTCGAGCAGACATCCGAAACCGCCGCACCGTGTAAAGCTGATAGCTTATAAACATGCTCGCGACGGAAAAAGCAGTTCGAAAATTGAAATTCTTCGTCAATGGAACGTGGATCGAAGCCGGGGAAGGCGCAACGCACGCGGTGACGAATCCGGCGACCGGCGAAGTGATCGCGCAAGTCCCCTACGCGTCAGCCGAAGACGTGGACCGGGCCGCGCGCGCCGCTCATGCGGCGTTTCTTACATGGCGCGAAGTTCCCGTGGTGGACCGGGTCCAGGTGCTCTACCGCTACAAGGCGCTGCTCGACCGCCACGCCGACGAAATCGCCCGCATTCTCTCGACCGAGAACGGCAAGACGCTCGAGGACGCGCGCGGATCGGTCCGGCGCGCGATTCAGATGGTGGAGGTGGCCTGCGGCATGCCCAGCCTGATGATGGGCCAGTCGCTCGACAACGTTTCGAAGGGCATCGACTGCCAGACCATCCGGCAGCCGCTCGGTGTTTGCGCCGGCATTTCCCCGTTCAACTTCCCGGCCATGGTGCCGATGTGGATGTACCCGTTCGCCATCGCCTGCGGGAACAGCTTCATCCTGAAGCCGTCGGAAAAAGTACCGCTGACGCCGACCCGGACCGCGGAGCTGCTGCAGGAAGCGGGCGTGCCGGCAGGCGTGTTCAACCTGGTCCACGGCGACAAGACGGCGGTCGACGCGCTGCTCGAGCATCCCCTTGTAAAAGCTATCTCGTTCGTGGGCTCGAGCCCGGTGGCCAAATACGTTTACGAAACCGCGGCGGCGCAAGGCAAGCGTGTGCAGGCGCTGGGCGGCGCGAAAAATCACCTGGTGGTCATGCCGGACGCGAATCCGGAAAAATCCGTGGAGGCGATCATGGGCTCGGCTTTTGGCGCGGCCGGCGAGAGGTGCCTGGCCGGCAGCGTGCTCGTGGCGGTGGGCGACGTCGATCCCGTGCTGGATCTTCTGCTGCGGAAGACGAAGGAGCTGCGGGTGGGCGACGGTTCGAAGCCCGAAACGGACATGGGTCCTCTGGTCACCGGCGAGCATCGCCAGAAGGTTGTGGGCTACATCGAGAAAGGTGTCGCTGAAGGGGCTAAACCTCTCTGCGATGGACGGGAAGCCGCCCATGGGGATGGATTCTTCGTCGGTCCCACGATCTTCGACAATGTGCAGCCGGAGATGACCATCGCCCGGGAGGAGATTTTCGGACCGGTACTCTCCGTAATCCGCGTCAAGTCGCTCGACGAGGCGATCGGTCTGGTCAACAGCTCGCGCTTCGGCAACACCACTTCTATCTTCACGTCGGACGGAAAAACCGCGCGCGAATACGCCGAACGGATCGAGGTGGGAATGGTCGGGGTCAACATCGGAGTCGCGGCGCCGATGGCTTTTTTTCCGTTTTGCGGCTGGAAGGAGTCTTTTTTTGGCGATTTGCATGCCCACGGGCGCGACGCCATCTCGTTCTACACCGAGCAAAAGGTCATCATGACCCGGTGGTTCTGATTTTCCCCGGCGTCCCACGAAATCCAGTTGACTTTCCCTTTTTCTTCGCCAACAATGAAAAGGAGTTGACCAGGAGGAACAATGGCAGTCACCAAGCGGCAGAAGCAGGTGTTGGATTTCGTGGCGCATTTCGTGGACGACAACGGATACAGCCCGAGCTATGAAGAGATCGCCAAAGGCCTCGACTTGGCGTCGCTGGCGACCGTTCATAAGCACATCTCGACCCTCGAGAACAAGCAGTATCTGAAACGCGGGTTCAATCAGAGCCGGAGCCTGGACCTGGGGCCTAAGTACTTTCAGGAGCAGCGCAGGCAAAGGCAGGATACTCCGCTCGAGATCCCCCTGGTGGGTCGGATTGCGGCGGGGGCGCCGGTGGAGGCGGTGGAGCAGCGCGAAGCGGTACGGTTCGGTGACCTGTTGGGAAACCCGGACGTCTTTGCGCTCGAAGTCCGGGGGGACTCGATGATCGAAGATCATATCTGCAGCGGCGACCTGGTTCTGGTGGAGCGTACGTCGCAGATCCGGGACGGCGACATCGTAGCGGCACTGATCGAAGGAACGGAAACGACGCTGAAGCGTTTCTACAGGGAACCCGACGACCGGATCCGGCTGCAGCCGGCGAATGCCTCGCTGCAAGCCATTTACGTGGCCCGGAAGGACTTACAGGTTCAGGGGAAGGTCCTGGCGGTGCTGCGGAAATACCGTTGAGGCTCTTTACTCTTCCCAGGATTTTTCGAGCAGGCGGGAGTATTCACCCGAAGCGTAGATCTCGAACTGGAAATTTTCAACGGTCACTTCGGTGAAAGCCTGCATCTGCTGGCGGCAGGCGAACATGTGGTCGGCGTAGCGGAAATAGTTGCGGATGAACTCGCTCGAGACCTGGGTTTCATCGGGCGGCGAGGAGAAGACGGCGTTCAGGCCGATGGCCCGTGAAAAAATCGATTTATAGTCAAAAACGCCCCATCCGCGAAGCTTGGCGCGCACGGGCTCCGGCGGATTCTGAACCAGGAACTCGGCGAAGCTCTGCTCGCAAATACCGGCGTCCTTCAATTGCGGAATGCTACTGACAAAATCCAGGCACTGGGCCACCCAACGCATGAGATCCTTGCCCACGAAGAACAGCATCCTGATCTCACAGATGCGGCCTTCGAGCAATTTCCGGGTGAGCTCGTCTTCGGTTGATTCGTCATTAGGAAGCAGCCCGTTCAGCATCAAACTGGCCCTTGAACTCTGAACCAGCTTCCCCGGACCGGATTGATCGGAAAAGGGGTGAAGGATGAGAGGCGGCAGCTCCCATTTCCGCGCGCCCAACACGGAAGAGCCTATTGCTCCACGCGCCATATTCTCTGTCATGTGCTCCAACATCCCTCTTATCGTCCTACTCTCGGAAATGACTAGCCCCGGCTCTATTCTACACGCTTCGTCAGCAGAACCGTAGCGGAAATGGTATCGTTACCGCGTAACACCTTTACTAGTACCTCATCTCCGGGTTTCTTACTACGGAGCGCGTAGGTGAAGTCGTACAGGTTCTGTATCTTCTTGGAATCAAATTCAATAAGGATATCGCCGCCCCGCAGACCGGCCTTGGAGGCGGGGGAACCTTCCTTCACATCCGCGAATTTCACTCCGTTCGGGATCTCGCCGAAATCCGGAATACTTCCGAAATAGGGCCCATAGCCCGAACCGGCGGCCGGCGAGTCGCCTGCCGACGGGGCGCCATGGGGTCCGGCTGGGGCTTTGACCCGAACGAACTGGGGCCGTCCTGAATCCTCCTGAAGCCTGCCGGTGACCTCGGCCACCAGCTTCAGCAGCGTGACCGCATCGACGGCGTCGATCTTGTCCCAGGTATCGCTCGGCTTGTGATAATCCGAGTGCAGGCCGGAGAAGAAGAAGAGCACGGGCACCTGCTTGGTGGTGAAGGAGGTATGATCGCTCGATCCGTAGCCGGTATTATCGGAAAAGTCCACCTTGAGCTTATACTTGGGAATCACCTGCTCCAGCATCGGACGGAGGTTGGCGCCGGTGCCGGCCCCCCCGATATAGACTTTGCCTTCCCGGATCCGTCCGATCATGTCCATGTTGATCATGGCAACGGCCTTATCGAGCGGCAAACCGGGATGGTTCACGTAAAAGCTGGAGCCGAGCAAACCCAATTCCTCGCCGGCGAAGGTCATGAACAGGACGCCGCGCTTCGGTTTGGGCTCGGCTGCGAGAATCCGGGCCAATTCGATCACGCCCGCCGAGCCGGACGCATTGTCATCGGCGCCGGGATGAATCGTGCCCGCCAGCGAGGGCGCCATCGAGAACTGCTCTCCCAAACCCAGGTGATCGTAATGGGCGCCGATCACCACGTACTCGGAGGTTGTTCCCGGTAGATAGCCGGCGACGTTGTGCACGGTTTTCACCGCCCGTTCCACGTCCACGTTCTCCATCGCTTCCAGACCCGGCAGCGGGAAGGAGCGGGGTTTGAGATCCCTATCGATCTGGGCGGCAAGGTCATCGAGATTCTTGCCGGCGCCGGTCAACCAGCCCTCGGCCACCTCGGCTTTGATCTGGACGAACGGGATACCGCCGTCAGCCGGGCCGGCGGTCTTGCCGAAGGACTCGAGCTGGTCCGCGTCGCCGCGATGGCTCGAACGGTCATTGATCAGAATCACGCCGCGGGCTCCGTGGTTCTTGGCGTTCACCACCTTGCTGAAGAACTGCGAGTGCTCGGTATAAACCTTTCCGGCAAAGACGCTCTTTTCGTCATATTCCTGAGGCTCGTGCCTCAGGACCAGAACGAGCTTGTCTTTCACATCCACGCCGGCGTAATCGTCATAGTTGTATTCGCGGGCGGTGATGCCATATCCCACGAATACGACCTCGCCCCTCACCCTGGCGCGGGAGGAAAAGTTGAAGGGCATGAATTCGTCGTCGAACTTGAGCGCCGTAGTCTTCCCGTTCTGCGTGTATTCGAAATGATTGTCGGTTCCGAGCCTGGCGTTGGTGGTCACCGGAAAGGGCTGGAGGTAGCTCTTGCCGTCGAGCGGCTGGAGCCCGGCCGCTTTGAACTGTCTGCCGATATAGGCGGCCGCCTTCTCGAGTTCGGGCGATCCGCTGGCGCGTCCACGCAGTGCTTCAGACGCAAGAAACTTCACATGCGCAAGGTAGCGCTGCGCGTCGAAAGCTTCCGCTCCGTGGCGCGCCGCGCCAGAGGCCAGGGAAGCTGCCGTAATCAGCGCCAGAGCGCGCAATCTGTAGGAAATCTTCATCGATGTCGGCCGCCTAGTGCTTACTCCGGGAGGTGTCCGCCGGAGCGGTCCGCTCCGGAAAATTCATCCCGGTTTCCTCGACACTACTTATTCAAAAAGGGCGAAGGCAGTTTGACCTCGCACCCGCAATCTTCGCCCGCGTTCTTGGCGGTCTTCTGGTATTCAATCTCCTGGTCGATGATCTGGCGCAGGTCGGGCCAAGCCACCTGCGAGGGCAGCCGGCGGCCGTTCACAAACAAAGTCGGCGTGGAGTTCACTCGCAATTCGCGCGCTTCGGCCACGGACTTCTCTACTTCCGGCTCAGCGGCCCTGGTATCGATACAACGGCCGAACTGGAGGACGTCGATCTCTTTCGTCTTCGAGAACTCGAGGACCTTCTCGCGGAAGTTCTCCTTGGTGATCTCAGCCTGGTGCTCGTAGACCCAGTCGTGATAATCCCAGAACGCCGCCGGATTCTGCTTGTACACGCAGCGCCCGGCCAGCGCGGCGGTTTTGGCCCACGGATGAATCTGCTCGAGCGGCAGGTCCTTGAAGTAAACCCTCACCTGCTTGGGATAGGCGCTCAGAATATTGCCGCGCAGCATCTTGGCTTCTTCCTTGCAATAAGGACACTGGAAATCGCTGAACAACACCAGCACCACGGGAGCGCCGGGCGTGCCGAAGCTGGGCGCCTGGTCGGTCTTGAGCCGGTCCAGGTCCACTTTGAACGGGTTTTCCTTTACATCGAAAATGTTGCCTCGAAGCAGCTTCTGCCCATCCCTGGAAATGTAGAAGATTTCGTCCTGCGTAGCCTGACCCGCCGAGGCGCGAACGGCGACTTCCATCATTCCAGGCAGGGGAGCGGGCTTGGCGTCGCCGATCTCTACCTTGATCTGTGGCCCCCACACGAACAGGTGGCGCACGTAGGCCTCGAGAGTCGGCTTGTCGAGGGCGGATTTCTTCACCTCCGCCGGATACGCCAGCGGCAGCATCAGGCAGGTCGTGAGCAGGAATCGAGCCGTGCGGGACATCTCTTAATTGTATACGCGCTACATCATCGGGCCGATACGCCAGGGCACGAATTCCTTGTGGCCCAGGCGTTCGGCGCAGGTTTTGCGGCCGGAGGCGACCTCCATCATCAGGTCGAAAATCTCCTGGCCAACCTGAGCGACGGTCTTCTCCCCGTCGGCGATCGCGCCGCCGTTCACGTCCATGTTGTCGGTCATGCGGCGGTAGGTGACGCTGTTGCTGGCGATCTTGATCACCGGAATTGAGGGGAAGCCGATGGCGCTGCCGCGGCCCGTGGTGAACGCGATCAGATTGCACCCGCCGGCGGCCAGTCCCGTGAGCGAGGCAGGATCGTACCCCGGCGTGTTCATGAAGACGAAACCTGGCGAATCGATTTTTTCGGCGTAGTCCACCGCGTCCATCATAGGCGAACTGCCCGCCTTGGCTACCGCGCCCAGCGACTTTTCCAGAATGTTGGACAGGCCGCCCTCTTTGTTCCCGGGCGACGGGTTGTCATCGAAGCTGCCGCCGAAGCGGTTCAGGTACTGCTTGTAGCCCCGCACGAACCCGAGCAGCTTTTCGGCGACGCGCCGGTTCCGCGCGCGGCGGACCAGCAGGTGCTCCGCGCCGAAAATTTCCGTCGTCTCGGCCAGCACGGCGGTCCCGCCGAGCTCGGCCAGCATGTCGGAGCAGACGCCCAGCGCCGGGTTGGCGGTGATGCCGGAGAAGGAATCCGATCCGCCGCAGTTCAAACCCAGCACGATTTTTGACGCCGGAACCTCCACGCGCTTTTCGGCGGCCGCCTTTTCCATGAACTTGAGGATTTCGCGACGCGCCCTGTCGAGCGCGCCCAGCGTGCCGCCGCTGTCCTGAAGCGTCATGCCCGCCAGCCGCTCGCTGCGCGGACCTCCCGGTCCGAGGTAATGATCGATCTGGTTGACTTCGCACCCCAGCCCCAGGATCACGGCGGCGGCGATGTTGGGATGCGCCAGCACGCCCGCCAGGGTGCGGCGGAGCTGATCGGTGTCCGGACCCATGGTCTGGCCGCAACCGTCGCCATGCGGGAAGGCGACCACGCCGTCGATGTTGGGCGGCAGCAGCGCGCTTTCGAAGCTGCCGGCGATCATCTCCGAGGTGTGGGCGGCGCAGTTGCTGGCGGCCACCACAGCGATGTAATTACGCGTGCCGACACGCCCGTCCTCGCGGGGATATCCCATGAAGGTCGGCATCCGGGCCGGCGCCGCCGGGTACGGGATCTCGCCCTGGGGAAACTCGTAGTTCAGTTCCAGCTCTTCGAAAGCCAGGTTCTGGGTATGGATATGGTTGCCCGGCTGGATCGGCTGCTTCGCCCGGCCGATCACCTGGCCGTATCGCAGCACGATTTCCCCGGGCCGGATGGGGGCCAGCGCGACCTTGTGGCCGGCGGGAACCGGGTCGAGCACCTTAATGGGAATCCCGTCGATCTTCAGCTCCATGCCCGGCGTGAGCGGAACGCGGGCGACCGCCACGTTGTCCTTGGGATTCAAGTGAATCGCGGAATTTTCCGCGGTGGGGAGCTTGGCGATTTCGAGAAGCATGTTTTGAGGTTACCTCAACAGGACGGTTTCCGTAATCTGCTCGTTCAGGTGGACGTGAAGTTTTCCGCCGGCCGGGTGTACCCACAGGCCGGTACCGTCGGCGGGCGCCGGAATCTGCGCGGGTCCTTGGACGACGATAAATTTCGGCGTTTCCACCAGGTTCAGGAGCTTGCCGATGTGGATGTGAGCGTGGCACTGCGTGCGGGCCGTCTCGCCATTGACGGCAAGTCCCCACTCCTCTCCCCAGAGCTCGCGCGCCTTGGCGATGGCCGCGGTCCACAGGACCAGCCGGTCCTTCGAAGTCATGTCGGAAAGGGAGTTGGGGCCCTTCAGATGCGCTCGGGGCAGGACCAGCATGCGATTCGGCTTGCGCGGATTGTTGTCCTTCAGGAAAAAGACCGGCGGGCCGGGGGGCTGCTCCTCGGCGACGCGGCACAAGCTGCACTCGCGGGCTGTGAGTGTTTCGGGAACGTCGACGTCACAGGCGCAGTTCC
Organism: Bryobacteraceae bacterium; assembly: GCA_035495815.1. Classification (GTDB taxonomy): domain Bacteria; phylum Acidobacteriota; class Terriglobia; order Bryobacterales; family Bryobacteraceae; genus DATJFH01. The sequence continues at coordinate 22,026 of DATJFH010000114.1, read as the reverse complement.
GGACGTCGGCCACTAGCGGCGCACCGACGCACAGGGCCAGTAAGAAGGCGAGTCGCACGATACAACTATTATAATTGAGGCACGACACCGATCCGCCCGGCTCACCAGACGCCCGTCCCCAAACCTGCCGCCGGACGCCCCGCTGCCACGGCCGCGGCGGCGCTGCTGATTTTGGCCTGCTGTTTTTTCCTCTATCTGTTCCGGCTGAGCGGAACCGGACTGCTGGGCCCGGATGAGCCTCGTTACGCGGCCATCGGCCGGCAGATGGCGTGGTCAAGCGACTGGATCACGCCCAGGCTCTGGGGGCGGCCCTGGTTCGAAAAGCCGGCGCTGCTGTACTGGATGACGGCGGCCGGCTTCCGCCTCGGACTCGGCGAAGAAACCGCGCCGCGCGCTCCGGTGGCCCTGTTGAGCCTGGCCTTCCTGGCGTTCTTCGCGTGGGCCGTGCGCAGAGTCTTCGACGGCCAGACCGCCGGGTACGCGACGGCCATTCTCGGCGCCTGCGCCGGCTGGGTTTCCTTCAGCTATATTCCGTCGCCGGATCTGCCCATGACCGCGTTCTTCTCCGCGGCCATGCTGGCGGGAATGATCTGGCGCGGTGGAGGCTCGTCCGGCTGGCTGACCGGCGCGGCAGCCCTGCTGGGATTCTCCGTGCTGGCCAAAGGACTGGTTCCCCTGGCTCTGGCGCTGCCGTTCGGCTGGTATGCCCGCGCGCGGTGGAAGGATTTGTTCGGCTGGCGGCCCTGGGCCGCGTTCCTGTTTGTGACCGTACCCTGGTATTGGCTTTGTTATGCGAAAAACGGCTCGGAATTCGTGCGGATTTTTTTCTGGGAGCACCATGTCCAACGCTTTCTGACGCCGGCGCTGCTGCATCCGCAGCCCGGCTGGTTCTATTTGCCGGTGCTGGCCGCCGCCCTTTTCCCCTGGACGCCCGTACTCGCCCTCTTCTTCAGCCGGCGAGTATGGCGCGATGACCGCTGCCGGTTTCTGCTGCTTTGGCTGGGCTTCGGACTGCTCTTTTTTTCCAAGGCGACGAACAAGCTCCCTGGTTACATCCTGCCTCTGGTTCCCGCGGCGGCGGTCATCGGCGGCGTGGCGCTGGCCCGGGCGCGCGGCGCGGCGCGCTGGATCCTGGCCGCCTCCGCTGCTCTGATGTGCCTGGTGTTTCCGCTGGCGTCGATGCTTCCGCAGGCGCTCGCCGCGGGGCTCTCCCGAGCTTCGATTCCCGCCTGGAGCGCTGCCTGGACGGCGCCGCTGCTGGTGGCTGCCGCGGTCTGGTACCTGGACACCAGGAGTATGCGCTCCGCGGCCGCACTCGTCATCACGGCCGCCGCCGCTGCCGCCGTGGTCTATCTGAAAACAGTCTCGTTTCCGCAGATCGACGCGATGTATTCGACGCGCCCACTCTGGCGGCAGATCGCCGCCTCCCAAGCCGAAGTGTGCCTGGACGGGATTCAACGAAGCTGGCGATACGGTTTGAACTACTATTCCGTCGAGCCGCTGCCCGACTGCGATCAGGTCACGCGGCCGGCGCGAATCCGGCAATTCGACGGACCGCCCGTGCTGTGCGGGACGGGCGGGATCGTCTGCCCGCCTTGACCCGCCCGTCTCAGCCGTTGTAACCTCTGTTTTCGCTTCCTGACAATTCGATGACGCTTCCTCAAACTTATTTCGCCGCGCTCGTGCTCACGATTCTCAGCATGCTTTGCTGGGGCTCGTGGGCCAATACTTTCAAAATGACCGGCAACTGGCGCTTCGAGCTGTTCTATTTCGACTATTCGCTGGGAGTTTTGATCGCCGCTGCCATCGCGGCGTTCACTTTCGGCACCATGGGGTCGGACGGGTTCCAGTTCCTGGACGATCTGCTGCAGACGGGCAAACGAAATATCTTTTATGGCTTCCTCGGCGGCGCCGTGTTCAATCTGGCCAATATGCTGCTGGTGGCGGCAATTTCAGTTGCGGGCATGGCGGTGGCCTTTCCGGTCGGAATTGGAATGGCGCTGGTAATCGGCGTGATCTGGAGCTATTTCCTGAAGCCGGAGGGAAACCCGGTGCTGCTATTCGGCGGCGCCGCGATCATCGTGGGCGCGATTATCGTCGATTCGCTCGCCTATAAAGCGCATGCCGCGGCCAGGCTCGAACAGCAGGCCAAAGCGGGGATGCTCAAGACCAGCGCGCCGAGAGTTTCGCCGAAGGGGATCATTCTCAGTCTGGTCAGCGGACTGCTGATGGGCTCGTTCTTTCCGCTGGTGGAGATCGGAAAGGCCTGGGGCAGCGGACTCGGGCCCTACGCCATCGGTTTCGTGTTCGCCTTCGGCGTGTTCGCATCCACGTTCGTCTTCAACCTGTTCTTCATGAACCTCCCGGTGCAGGGAGAACCGGTCGAGATGCTCGACTACATCCGCAAAGGGAGTTTGAAAAAGCATCTGCTGGGGCTGGCCGGCGGAATGATCTGGTACTCCGGGGCAATCAGCAATTTCGTGGCAGCCAGCGCCGAGCAGAGCGCGAAAGTCGGACCCGCCGTCAGCTACGCCATCGGCCAGGGCGCGACGATGGTCAGCGCGCTGTGGGGCTTGTTCCTGTGGAAAGAATTCGCCGGCGCCGACTACCGCGTCAAGAGCCTGCTCTACGTGATGATGGCGCTGTTCGTGGTCGGCTTGGGCATGGTTTCCCTCGCTCCTCTCTACACACGGTAGTCCGGCTGCGGGTCGAGGAGTTCCCCCCAACCTACCGCGACACGGAGTACTTCGGGCTGGTCAGGTCCGTGAATACCTCGATCGTGCGGCTCGCCATGCGGGCGACATTGTAGTGCTCGCGCACTCCCGCCGCGCCGCGGCGGCCCAAATCGGACGCGTAGTCAGGATCCTTCCACAGCGTGAGAATGCCTTCCGCCAGGCTCCGGACGTCATCCGGTTCCACCAGGATTCCGCCGCCGGTCTTCCCCAGAATTTCCGGGAACGCCCCGCGCCTCGGCTGCACCACCGGGACGCCGTTGGCCATGGCTTCGAGCAGATAGATGCCCTTCGGCTCGTTGTAGGCGCTCGGCACCGAGAGCACGTTCAGGTTGCGCAGGAAATCTACTTTCTGCGCGCGGTCGAGCACGCCCCGGTAATTGAATTCCTGACCGAGGCCCCAGTCCTTCATCTGCCGGCTGATCTTCTCGAGATACGGTTTGTGCTCCGGCGCCAGGTACCCGGCAACTTCGAGAGTGGCGCCGCAGAATTCGGTATTTTCCCGCAGGTAGCGATAAGCTTCGCAGAGCAGGTGCAGGCTCTTTTCCGGACACACGCGGGCGAAATAGCCCACGGTGAAACAGTTGGTATGCAGCGGAAAGCCGGGCTCGTAGCCCTTGAGATTGATTCCGAGCGGCACGACGCTGATCTTGCGCGCCGGGATGTTCAGGTATCCCGACATGAATTCGGCGCAGTATTCGCTGACCGCGATGAACATATCCACATCGTCGATGCGCCGGCGAATCAGTTCCAGCGACTCCCGGCGGAACGGCTCCGGCAGCCCTTCGAGAAACAGGTCCTCGCCCTGCAACGTGCACGTCACCGGACGCTGGATGGCGGCCTTGATCGGTCCCGCCAGACCGATCAGCAGCGAATTAGGGAGGTTGACGACATCGGGAGCAGGCTCGCTCAAGAGCCAGTCGATCAACTTGCCGAACTCCTTGCGCTGATTTCCGCGCTCACCCTGCAGCATGGACACCGTCAACTCGCCGAGCATCCGCGGCGAAGTGGAAATCGAACTTTTCGACGCCGCGCGCAGGGCGTACCTCGAGTCCCAGAGCCGGTCGATGAAGGGCGGCAGCTTGCGGAACAGCGACATCTTTTGCTCCAGGTATACGCTGATGCCTCCGAAAAATACCTTGTCCGCGCTGACGTTGGCCTCGTCGGTGAGCGTGGGCGTGTACAGGGGCAGCAGGATCACGTCGTGCCCGCCGGCAATCAGCTCCGCGGCCAGCGCGTTGTCGCGCAGGCAGCTCCCGCAGTACATTCCCGCGGCGCCGGCGGTGATGGAGAGGATCTTCATGGCGGAATCGCTCCCGCTTCAGTACACTCCTTCGACGACCGAGGTCTGAAATCGTGAGAAAGGCCGCACGTTGCGAACGCCGTCCCAGGGATAGGCGGCGTAAGGGGGCTCGCGTTCGGCTTCATCGCGTTCGAGGAAGCAGGGCATGAAGAACTCGCGGGTGAGCGTGGTCAGCCGGACGCGGCCCGTCTCGCCATAATCCACGATCCGGTCCGGCTGGTCCGGATCCACAACTTCAATCATGGCGCGGGGCGACGGCGGGTAGTAGATGATGGAGTATCCATCGTCTTTCGAGAGCGGCTTGTGGACCGCCAGGCCCATCAGCGTATTGCCGTAGGTGGGCGCGAAATAGACTCCGTCGAGCAGCTCTTCCACGGCGTGCTTGCAGAACTTCGGCGTCATCTCGGTCCCGCCGCAGAAGACGCCTTTGATGCCGTTCTTGGCCAGCGAAATCTTGTCGCACAGCGCCTCGAGCAGCTTCGGGGTGGTGAAGATGCACTGGATGTTGGGATTCGCCTTGAGGATGGTCAGCGCCTGATCGATCACGTGCTGCTTGTAGCGCTCCATCGAGTCCATGCGGCCCATCTTGATAAGCTTGATAACCCAGCGCGGGTCCAGATCCACCATGAAACAGATGCCGCCGCGATGCTGCGCCAGGTGCTCCACGGCCAGGCGCAGGCGGCGCGGCCCGGTCGGCCCGATCGAGATCCAGTCGGCGCCTTTGGGGAACGCCGCGTCGGGAAGAGTCTCGCTGAACGCCTCGTAGTCGAGACGGAAGTCCTCGATGCTGATCCGGGATTTCGGAATACCCGTGCTTCCGCCGGTTTCGAAAACGTAAATCGGCTTATCGGCATAGGCTTTCGGAACCCAGCGCCGCACGGGTCCGCCGCGCAGCCATTCGTCCTCGAAAGGACCCAGCTTCCCGAGGTCGCCGTAGGAATGGATCTCCCGGCGCGGATCCCAGCCCAATTTCCGGGCATATTCCAGCCAGAACGGGCAGCCGGTTTCGGGGCTGAAATGCCAGCCGATCATCTCCCGGGTCCAGGCGTCCAAAGCCTCCCGCGCGGACTTCACTCTGGTGTCGAAATCGATTTCGGTTGTTGGACTCACGTTTTTCGCCAGCTCTCGTCAGTTTTGTCAGGCTAGTATAGGACTACGGTGCGGCTGAATCTCAGAAAGGACGCGGGCCGGCCCGCAGCCGCCTTTCCGGCCTTATACCCGTTGTTTCCGGATGTCGCACTACACCAGTGTACTTCGTTCCAGGGAGATCCTGTGCGCAAACCGATTCTGTGGATGTTGCTTGCAATTCCGTGCCTGGCGAGCCGCAACGCACGCGTGGACTGGCCGGGTCTCCGCGGCCCGAACGGCTCGGGAGTATCCGAGGGAGGGAAGCTGCCGGCCGGGATGGGACCTGACAGGAACCTTGTCTGGAAGACGGCGCTGCCGCCCGGACACTCCTCCCCGGCGCTGACGGAGAGCGCCTCTTCCTCACGGCCGCGGAAGGCGACAAGCTGCTGACGCTGTGCCTCGACCGCGCCACCGGCAAGGTGCTCTGGCGCCGCCAGGCGCCTCGCGCCCGCACGACCCAAATCCGCGCGAAGAATACGGCCTCCTCGCCCAGTCCGGTCACCGACGGCGAGAATGTCTACGTCTTCTTCGAAGACTTCGGCATGCTCAGCTACGGACCGGACGGCAATGAGCGCTGGCGCCACGCCATCGAGCCGCTGAACATGCCCTACGGCGCAGGCGCCTCGCCGATTGTTGCGGACGGCCTGGCGCTGCTGCTCTGCGACCAGGATACGGGCTCGTACCTGCTCGCCCTCGACCGCCAAACCGGGCAGCGGCGCTGGAAGACCGGCCGCCCGGAAGCCACCCACGGTTTCGCGACACCGGTGATCTACCGGCCGGCGAAAGGCCCTGCTCAGGTGGTCGTCTCCGGCGCCTACCAGGTCGACGCCTACGACCTGGAGTCCGGCGAGCGCATCTGGTGGGTGCGCGGCATGGCCTGGCAGGCCAAATCGACGCCGGTGGTGGCGGGCGACATTCTGTATGTCCACTCCTGGATGGCGTCCCCGAGCGAGCTTGGACTGCGGGGTTCGGTCCCGGAATTCAAAAAGGCGCTGGAAGACTGGGACGCCGACAAGGACGGCCGGATTGCCCCCGCCGAAGCGCCCGATCCGGAGATGCGGAAGCTCTGGTTCCTGTTCGACCTGGACAAGGACGGGCTCATGAACGAGCGTGAATGGAACATTCACCGCGCCCGCGCCACCGCGCGAAACGGGCTATACGCGTTGCGTCCCGGCGCCGGACGGGGCGATCTGACGGATAGCGCCGTGCTGTGGCGGTACGAGAAGGGCCTGCCGAACATCCCGTCCCCGGTGCTGTACAAAAACGTGCTCTACATGCTGAAGGAAGGCGGCATCCTGACGGCGCTCGATCCGGCCAGCGGGAGCGTGCTCAAGCAGGGACGCCTCGAGGGCGCGCTGGAGCCGTACTTCGCATCGCCGGTCGCCGGCGACGGCAAGCTCTTCACGGTCAGCCTCAACGGCAAGCTGGCGGTGATCGAAGCGGGCGCGGAATGGAAGATACTCTCCGTCAGCGATCTGGGTGAAGAGTGCTGGGCGACTCCCGCCATCGCCGGCGGGCGGCTTTACGTCCGGACCGCGAGCGCGATCTATTGCTTCGGAAACAAGCCGCAGCCGTGATTTACTGGTAGCAATGAGAATGCTCGGGGCGCTGGTTCCAATACTTCTAATGACACCCTTAATTGCCAAGACTCCCGACCTGGCGGAACTGCAGCGCATGATTGCGCGCTTCGCCCCTGTCGATCTGCGCGTGGACACCTCGAAACTGGACCCGTCCGACAAGCGGGCCCTGGTGAAGCTGATCGAGGCCGCGCGTCTGATCGACCATCTGTTCCTCACCCAATACTGGAGCGGAAATCACGCTCTCCACGCGAAGCTGAAGCAGGATGCGACAACTCTCGGCAAGGCGCGCTTGCGCTACTTCTGGATCAACAAAGGACCGTGGTCGGCTCTCGACGGGTTGCAGGCCTTTCTCCCGGACGCTCCCGCGCGCAAGCCCCTGGGCGCGAATTTCTATCCGGAAGGCATGACCAGGCAGGAATTCGAAGCCTGGTCCAAGACCTTGGCCGCCCCACAGAAGCAGGAAGCCGAGGGATTCTTCACGGTGATCCGCCGGGAGAACGGCAAGCTTCACGCGGTCCCGTTCAGTAAGGAGTATGCCGGCGATCTTCAGAAGCTGGCGAAACTGCTCCGCGAGGCGGCCGCGCTGACGCCCAATGCGTCGCTGAAAAAATTCCTGGCTTCGCGGGCGGCCGCCTTTCTCTCCAATGACTATTACGCCAGCGACATCGACTGGATGGATCTCGACGCGCCGCTGGACATCACCATCGGCCCTTACGAGACTTACAATGACGAGCTGTTCGGCTACAAGGCGTCCTACGAAGCCTATATCAACGTCCGCGACGACGCCGAGACGGCCAAGCTGCAGTTTTTCGCCGGCCACATGCAGGAGATCGAGGATCATCTTCCGCTCGATCCCAAATACCGCAACCCGAAGATCGGGGCCAGTTCGCCGATCCGGGTGGTGAACCAGATCATCGCCACCGGCGACGGCGCGCATGGCGTCAAGACCGCCGCCTACAATCTGCCGAACGATGAGCGGGTGATCGAAAAGAAGGGCAGCAAGCGCGTCATGCTGCGGAACGTACAGGAAGCGAAATTCCGCTCCACGCTGGTCCCCATTGCGAAGCGCGTGCTGCCGGCGGCGGCGCAGAGCGATCTCAGCTTCGACTCGTTTTTCACGCACATTCTGGCCCACGAGATGACGCACGGGATCGGCCCGCACAACATCAACGTCAACGGCCGCGCCACCACGCCCCGCCAGGAGATCAAGGAGCTGTACGGCGCCATCGAGGAAGCGAAAGCGGACGTATCGGGCCTCTTCATGGTGCAGCACATGCTGGACCGCAAGCTGCTGCCGGGCGGCGCGGACGCCGAGCGGAAACTCTACACCAGCTTTCTCGCGTCCGCTTTCCGCACCCTGCGCTTCGGGCTGCACGAGGCGCACGGCAAAGGCATGGCGCTGCAGTTCAACTACCTGCGCGAGAAGAAGGCGTTCGTGGCCACTCCCGACGGAACCTTCGCCGTCGATTTCACGAAGATCAAGCCCGCCGTGCGGGACCTCGACCATGAGCTGCTGACAGTGGAAGCAAAAGGCGATTACGCCGGCGCGAAAGCCCTGCTGGACCGCCTGGGCAAAGTAACGCCGGAGCTGGAGCGCGCCATCGAAAAGCTGAAGGACCTGCCCACCGACATAGATCCGAACCCCGTAACGGCGGACGAGCTGTCGCCGCCGGGCCGCTGAGTAAGGAGAAAGCCCAGGCGGGCGCTCACAGATTCACGTCGAGCGTTTCTTCAAAAACCTTGGGCGAAAGCTGGATCCCCGCGATCCGCAACCGTTCCAGAATCCTGGGGGTGACGCCCGTGCTGCGGAAGCGGCCCTGCACCTTGCCGGCGTCGGTCACGCCGGTGCGGTCGAAGATGAACAGGTCCTGCAGATCCACCCGGTCGTCCTTCACTCCCAAAACTTCGGCGATGCTGACGATCTTTCGGGTACCGTCCTGCAGGCGCGTCACCTGCACCACCAGCTTGATCGCCGACGCGAGCTGCTGCAAAATCACCCGTGACGGAATCTCCAGGTCGGCCATCAGGACCAGGGTCTCGAGGCGCGAGAAGGCGTCCTTCGGAGTGTTGGCGTGCACCGTGCTCATGGAACCCTCGACGCCGGTGTTCATGGCCTGCAGCATGTCCAGCGCCTCGGCGCCGCGGCACTCACCCACGATGATGCGGTCCGGCCGCATGCGTAGCGCCGTGCGGAGCAGTTGCCGCTGGTTGATTCCGCCTTCCTTGTTCAGGTTCGGCGGACGGGTTTCGAACTTAACCACGTGCCGCTGCTGCAGCTGTAACTCGGCCGTGTCCTCGATGGTGACGATGCGCTCTTCCTCCGGAATGAACCGGGAGAGCGCGTTGAGCGTAGTGGTTTTTCCGGAGCCGGTTCCGCCGGAGATGAGAATGGTGGTCTTGGCCTGCACGCAGGCAGCCAGGAATTTCAGCATGCCGGAGGTCACCGTCTTGTAGTTGAGCATCTCCTCCTGCGTGATGACATGCCTGCCGAAACGGCGGATGCTCAGGCAGGGCCCGTCGAGAGCCAGCGGAGGAATGATGGCGTTGACACGCGAACCGTCCGCCAGGCGCGCGTCGACGATAGGCTGCGCCTCGTCGATGCGCCGTCCCACTTGCGAGACAATTTTTTCGATGATGTGCAGCAGGTGGGCGTCGTCCTTGAACCGCACGGTGGTCTCCGACAGCTTGCCGCCGCGCTCGATGAACACTTTGTCGTGCCGGTTGACCAGGATGTCGGAGATGGACGGCTCCTTGAGCAGCGGCTCGAGCGGACCCAGCCCCAGCACCTCGTCGAGCACCTCCTCGACGATCTTGGTCTGCTCGGCCGTGGTCATGGGGACGCGCTCTTCCTCGAGCAGCCGCTCCACCACCCGGCCGATCTCCATGCGCACGCGATCCTTGGGGACGGAGGCCACGCGCTCCAGGTTCAAGACGCCGATGAGCTTGCGGTGAATCTGCGATTTCAGCTCGAAGTTGCGGTCCATCGACCTCGGCGGCGCGCCACCGGGTGAATTGCGGTTCGAGTGAGGGCGGTAATTGCTACCCAAGAAGGTCTCCTGACGCGGTTGCTCTTTGCGTTGGTTTCGAACAACAATTATAGCTCGTAGCCATCCTCTCAAAACACGCATGGCCGGGCCTGAGTTCCGCTTCATACACGCCGCCGATCTTCATTTGGATACGCCCTTCGGCGCCATCGGGCGGGTGGCGCCGGAAATCGCCGATCGTCTGCGGGACGCTTCGCTCGAAGCCTTCGACGCCCTGGTAACGCTGGCGCTCGAGCAGGAAGCCGCCTTCATGGTGATCGCGGGAGACGCCTACGATTGCGCCGACAGGGGGGTCCGGGCGCAGCTGCGCTTCGTGCGCGGCGTCGAGCGGCTCGGCGACAAGGGCGTTCCCGTGTTTGTGGCCCATGGAAACCACGATCCGCTCGACGGCTGGTCGGCCATCCGGCACGCGCCCGGCAATCTTGCCGTATTCGGAGGCGGCTCCGTTGAAAGGCGGACCGTGACGCGCGGCGGCAAGGCGCTGGCGCAAGTGTACGGAATCAGCTACCCGACACGGGAGGTGACCGCCAACCTGGCTCTCGGTTTCCGGCGAAGCGACGCGCCCGGGCTGCACGTCGGGGTGCTGCACTGCAATGCGGGCGCGCAGCCGGACCATCCCGCCTACAGCCCATGCTCCGTCGCCGAGCTGGCGGCCGCCGGCATGGATTACTGGGCGCTCGGCCACATCCACCGGCATCTGCGCCTGATGGAAGGCAATCCGTGGATCGTCTACTCCGGGAGCCTGCAGGCGATCAAGTCGAGCGAGACCGGACCGAAAGGAGCAGTGGTTGTCGAAGCGGCCGGCAGTACGATCCAGCGCGTCGGGTTTGCGGCCCTCGACCGCGTCCGGTTCGAGCGGCTGCAGGTGGAAATTTCCGGCGTTCCCGACCTGCCAGCCCTTCGCAGGACGCTGCTCGCGCGGGCTACTCCAGGCAGCCGGGACGTGGTGCTCACGATCGTGCTTTCCGGGCGCGGTCCTCTGTATGACGATCTGCGCCGCCCGGGCGCCGCCGCCGACCTGCTGCGCGACGTGCGCGACGAGCTGGGCGTGGCTTCGCCTTTCGTGTGGGTGGATCGCATCGTCGACCGGACGCGGGCCGAGCTGGATCGCGTCGCGATCGGCCGGCGGGGCGACTTCTCGGCCGAGCTGACCCGGGTGGCCGACGGTCTGCGCGCCAATGCGGAAGAACTCGAGTCCATGCTGGCGGAGCCGTCTTTCGCGCGCTTTCTCGGCGATGAGGAGGAAGACCCGGAGGCGCTGCTCGCGGAGGCCGAAGAGCGGGCGCTCGATTTACTGGAACGCGGGCGGGAGCGGTGAGGATCGACGGCTGGCGGATCGAAGGCTTCGGGATTTTCCGCGATTGGGAAGTGCGCGGCCTTTCCGCCGGGCTGACGCTCTTTCTGGGACCGAACGAAGCCGGCAAGAGCACCCTGCTCGGGTTTCTGCGCAGCGCCCTGTTCGGCTTTCCCCGGCGCGGGCGGGCGCCGCAGTATCCGCCCCTGCTGGGGGGGCGCCACGGCGGCTGGCTATATCTACGCAATGGAGCCGGCGAGTTCACCGTGGAGCGCGTGCGCAGGAACGGGCTCCGCGTCAACGGGCTGGAGTCGAACGGAGACGATCTGCGCGAGCTGTTGGGCGGAGCCGACGAGAACGTGTTCTGCTCGGTATTCGCTTTCGGCCTTTCGGAGATGGAGTCCTTCGAGTGGATCAAAGCCGAACAGGTAAGGGAGCGTATTTTCTCAGCGGGCATCGCGGGGGCCGGCGTCTCCGCGCGGCGGGTGATCGAGCTGTTGGACGACGAAGCGGCCGCGCTGCTGAGAACACGCGGCGCCTCGCGTATCAAGGACCTGCTGGAACAGATCGCGCAGGCCGAGCGGCGTTGGAAAGCGGCGCAGGAAGAGGCCGAACGCTACGCCGGACTGGAACAGGAGCAGGAGCAGTGGCGCGCCAGGGCCGGCGAGTTGGGCGCCGCGGAGCAGGAGCTGCGCCTGGAGCTCCGGACGCTGGAAGCCTGGCTGGATGGGTGGGAAAGCCGCGAGCGCGCCATGCAACGGCTGGCCGCTCTCGGGGGTGCGGATTGTTTTCCGCCGCGTCCTGAAGCGACCCTCGCCAATATGAAGGCGGCGCTGACCGCGGCCCGGTCCGCCGTGCGCCGGCTCGAACAGGAACAGTCCACCCGCGAGCGGATCCGGGAGCCTCTGGCGGCGAATCTGGACGCGCGGCTGGCCGGTCTCGCGGACCGCGTCGAGGAGTTTCACAGTCTTCTGGCGCTGCACCGGGAACGCCTGAAAACTTTGGCCGATCTGCGGCCCGAAAGGGCGCAGCGTGCAGGCCGCGCTCACCTTCTCGCATGGATCCCCATGGCCTGTGCGGCGTTCGGGGCGGGGTGGCTGACCGCCAATGGCGAGGCCGCCGGCGGACTGGCCATATTGTTCGCCGGACTCTTCACGGCCGGCATCCTGCACTACCGCCGCGTGACCGGCGTCGAACGCTGGGCCGCCCGGCTGGCGCGGCTCGAACAGGAGGTGGCCGGTTGGGAGCAGCCGGTTCGCGAATGGACGTTGTCCGCCGCGGCCGGGGAACGCCTCATACCGGAGTTTGTCGACCTGCGGGAGCGCTGCCGCAAGGACCGGGACAGCCGCGCCAGAATCGCCGCCCTCGACGAGGCTTCGGCAGGCAGCGAATCGGAGCTCGCGGCCGCCCGGTCGGAAGTTTCCGCCGCCGAAGCCTCGCTGCAGGAGTTTCTGGCGGCATCGGGGGCGGCCGACGAAGCGGGTTTCGAGGAACGGCTGCGCGCTTTCCACGAACGTCAGGAGCTGGCCGCGGTTATCGACGATCTGGAGAAGCGTATGGCTCCCGGCGGCGGTGCGCTGGACGCGAACGCAATCGAGGAGTGGAGGAGACAGGCGGCCGGGCTGCGGGCGCGTCTCTCCGAAACTCAGGCGCTGCGCGATCAGGCGATCGGGGAGCAGCGGCTGGCCGGGGACGCGATGCGGCGGATTGCCGAGTCGACCGCGGCTCTCTCGATCAAGGCGGAGCTCGAGTGCCTGCGGACGGAACTGGCTGCGGCGCGCCGCGAGTGGCGGGTCGCGAAGCTCGCACGCGATCTGGTCGGCCGCACCCTTCAGGAATTCACACGCACCCGCCAGCCCGCCGTTCTGGAGGAAGCTTCACTCGCTTTCGCCAGGATTACGGCCGGCGCATATCAGCGGATCCTTCAGGACGAAGACGGGGAAAGCCTGGTGATTTGCGATCCTCAGGGGCTTCGTAAGCGTCCGGAGGAGCTGAGCCGGGGGGCCGCAGAGCAGCTCTATCTCTGCCTGCGCCTGGCCCTGGCGGCGGAGTTCGGCCGTCGCACCGCGCCGCTGCCGCTGGTCATGGACGACGTCCTTGTCAACTTCGATCCCGAGCGCGCCCGGGCTGTCGCTTGTGAGCTCATCCGCTTCTCGCGGGAACACCAGGTTCTGATCTTCACCTGCCACCCCGAAACCGCGCGCCTGTTCGCCGAAACGGCTCCGGAGACCGCCGTCGTCCGGATGGAGCGGCAAAAACAGGTCAACGCTTGAAGAGCAGATACCCCAGAAGCGCCAGTACTCCGGCCATCATCGCCAGTGTCTCGAAACTGGCGTTGGCGAGGTGGCGGAAGGTGTCCCGCGTGGCTTCGAGGATATTGGAGAACAGCTCATGGGCCATCAAAAGCCTTCCCAGACGAAGGCTCGAAATCGCCGGACCAACTCAAATCCCACCTGGTCGTAAAGCCGGACTGCTTCCCGATTGGCGGCAGTCACCGTGAGCGTGGCGCTGCGGCAGGCGGCTTTTCGGAGGCCCGCCAGAGACAGCCGCAGCAGCTCGTAGCCGATGCCCGTGCCGCGCTGCTGCGGAGCCACGCAGATCTGCGTAATGTGCCCGGCCGACGGCGCCACCAGACTGCACAGCGAGAGGCCGCACAGATTGCCGGTCAGGCGATCCAGGGCCACGTACGAGGCGGGCTTGAAAAAGCTGCCGCAGCCGGGATACTGCACGATGTTGTACAGGAACCGGCGCGCGCCGCTGACCGTGTCGTATTGATCGTTGATCCGGCTGTCGATGTGGCCGCGGTAGGATTCCGGAATCAGGTGGGCGGCGGCGTCCTGATGCCAGTCTTCCCACGGGGCGAAATGAATGCGGGAGCCCGGCGCGTCCAGCGGGGAAAGCACGGTGCGCGCCAGATCGATCCGCATGAAGTTGCGTTCGTAGGTATCCGCGAACCGCGACCCCGGAAGGCTCGTGTGACCGGGGCTGAGCATCATCAGCTGCGTTTCAATGCGCGTCACGAACTGGGTCCCCATCAGCGAGGTCACCGAAGCGGTCAGCAGCCTGTGCTCATGCTCGGGATTGCGGAGCGCCCGGCGCACATAAAGATCGCCGATGAGCCCTTTATGCTCGTCATGCACGAAATAGGAGTAACCGAACACCCGCCCGCGATCGATCAATGCGAATCCACTCAGAGCGCGCTGGTCGACGAAGCGTTCGACCAGCTCGGCGGAAGCGCGAAAATCCCACTCCAGTTCGCGCCGCCAGGTTTCGATTTCCTCTTCGAGCAGGTCCCCGAGATCGTGAGAACGCAGGTCGCGTAATTCCACCAGCTCCGCCGACGGAAGCTTCGAAGCCGGTTCGATCACGGCCGCCATGCCCGAATTATACAGCACCGCTACAGTATACTTGCGTTAGTGTTCCGGACATTCACGCGCCTCGCATGTCTCCTGTCCGCGGCAGGGCTGATTGCCGGGCCCGCGCCGGCGTTCCAGGCGGCGTCCCCAAAGTCCGCCGACGCCTTTCTGCACGGCGCTCCACTCACGCTCGATCAGATGCTGCGCATCGTTCGTGAAAAAGCCATACCGCTGCGGAGGCAAAAGGAAGCGGTCCAGAACCGGGGCGTGGATTTTTCGATATCGGCTGAGAACATCCAGAGCCTGGAATCGGCGGGCGCTCCCCAGGACCTGCTCGATCTGATTATTCGCCGCGCCAAGCCGGCTCCCTCCGCGCCGGTCTCGACGTCCAGCGACCATGTAGTGCCGGCGGCGAACGTGGGGCGCATTGTGCCCGCGGACGGACCGCCGGTCACACCCGCGCTGCCACGCGACGCTCGAGGCGGCGACCTGTTCAGTCAAATGCTGCAGGCGCTCGGGGGCGCGCGAGCCATACCCGAATCCCTGTCGATCCAGGCCGAGGGCAGCATGACGGTGTGGTCCGCTTCGGGAGCCGCCAAGCGCTGGAATCTGCTGTTCCGCGCCAAACCCGGCCGGGCTCTGTTTCAATTACGCGGCGGAGGCGCGTTCCAGGAGGTCGCCTTCGAAGGGAGCCGGTTCCAAACGGGCAAGGCAGTGGACGGCGGTGAGCTGACGGCGGCCTGCGCCCTCATCCTGGAGCACCAGATCGCCAACCTGGCGGCGCGCCTCAACACGCCGAAATTCCGAATCGTGGCCAGGCCCGGCGCCGGCGGCGGCACGTTGACGGCCGAAAGCAGCGCCGAAACCGTGCTGGTCACTCTCGATCCGGATCTCCGTCCAGCCACGGTCAAGTTCACCGGCCCCACGGGTCTCGGAGCCGCGGTGGTCACTTACGCCGACTACATCGAGGTGCGGAACATCTTCTATCCGCTATCGGCGCGGATCAAACCCGACGCCTCGCCGCAGGGCGTGGAAGTCCGTTTCGATAAGATCGAGCTGAATCCACGCCTCGGGGAATCGGACTACAACCTGTCGGGCAGGCGGTAATGCGGGCCCGCCCGTTCCGGAATCGAGCCTGTGATAGATTCGTTTCCATGCTGACGAGATTGGTTTGCGCGCTAACTCTGCTGGCCGGACTGGCTCCCGCCCTGGAGCGTGGAGAGGAGATCCGTCTTTGGGCACAGGGGGCTCCCGGATCGGAGGGTGTCACGGCGCCCGAGGTTTTTCAGGCGTCCCAGGATCCAAAACATCCGGCCCGATTCACGGTAGTGCATTATCCATCGATTTTCGTGTACCTGCCTCCGAAGGAGAAGGCGACCGGCGCGGCAATCGTGGTGGCGCCGGGGGGCGGACATTCGGCGGTAGTCATCCAGCACGAAGGCTACGACATCGCCGAGTGGCTCAACAAACAGGGGATCGCCGCGTTCGTGCTGAAGTACCGGCTGGCCCGGGCCAAGGATTCAAAGTATACGGTGCAGGAGCACGCGCTGGCGGACGCCACCCGCGCCATGCGCATGGTGCGCAGCCGGGCGGCGCAGTGGAACGTCGATCCGGCGCGCATCGGGTTCATGGGCTTTTCGGCCGGCGGCGAGATCGCAGCCCTGATTGAAACCCGGTTCGACAAGGGGAACGACAGCTCGAGCGATCCGATCGAGCGCGCCGGCTCGCGTCCGGACTTCGCGGTGGTGGTTTATCCGGGATTCCGGCCGGGAGTCATCAGCGTGCCGAAGGATGCGCCGCCTACGTTCCTGGTCTGCGCCGACAACGATCGGTCACACGTGGTGACGACGGTGAACCTGTACCTCGATCTGGAGAAGCAGGGCGTCTCCTCGGAGATGCACATTTACGCCAGCGGCGGACACGGGTTCGGCATGCGTGAGACGGCGCTTCCCTCGTCCAGTTGGAACGAGCGGCTGAAGCAATGGATGCTGGACCGGAAGATTCTGCGGCCTTGATTCTGCCGGCGCGGAGCCTTCGTGCACGAAGCAAGCGTGATACGCGTTACCAGCCGCCGGGGGCGTAATACCCGGCGCGCCACGACGGCGTCAGGCGCGGCCCTCCAGGCTCATCCTGAACGCGGACATCGATTTTCCGGTAGAGCCCGTTGCTCTTTGTGTTGCTCGAGAAGTAGCCGAGCACGTACCGGTTGCGGATGGCGGCATTCATCTTGTCGACCGCATCGGGCAGGTCGCTGATCTTCTCCACCTCCGCCCACCGTCCGCCGGTCTGCTCGGACAACTGCCTGAGCACGCGCACGTGACGCTTCATGATGCCGCTTCCCACCAGGATGATGGAATAGATGCAGACATCCGACTCCCGCACCAGGGATTTCACCTCGGATTCGGTATAACGGCTGCTGTTGTCATTCCCGTCGGAGAGCACGAGCAGCGCTTTTCGCGCGTTGCGGGCGCGCTTCATCTGATGGGTCGCCAGGTAAACCGCGTCGAAGAGCGCTGTCCAACTCTTGGCGCGAATCGACGCCAGCGTTTTCTCGATGCCTTCCGTGTCGGTTGTAAAGGTGGACAGGATTCGCGGCGCTTCGTTGAACTCCACCAGGAAGAACTCATCGCCGGGGATGCCGGCCTTGAAGAAGCGCGCAACCGCGCTGCGCGACCGCTCGAGTTTTCCCTCCATGCTGCGGCTGGAATCAAAGATGATGCCCAGGGAGACGGGAGAGTCCTCCGAGGAGAAGTACTTCAACTGCTGCTCCACGGAATCTTCGAACAGCCGGAAAGACTCCTTCGCCAGCCCGGAAACCGGAGCGCCAAGCGGATTGGTGACCGTCACCGGGATGAGCGTCAGCTTCACATCCACGCGGATGGGCGCCGCCGGATCGGCTTTGATTTTCCTGGCGATGCGGGGAGTGATTTGAACCCTGGTCTCTTCGGCCCGGCAGAGCGCGGCCGCAGTGAAGGTCAGCAGGATCGCGAGCAAGCGGATCTCGGTAATTGACCGCTGGGACATGAAAAACCTTTTGACGAATTATAACAGTGGCGGGAGACGCCTGGGTGGCGAAGAATCGCCGAAGTAGAAAAATTTATTTGTCCGACCCAGCGGCAGGCCCTAAGTTCCGCATTTGCCGAGAAGCAGCGATGGACACCGATTTGCAGCGCATTGGTCAGGAACGGGGTCGACGGACTTGGAGTCGTCACTCCAGCAGAGAGGATATCGATGAAAAACATGCTTCGTCTCACGGTGTGCGGTGCTTTTGCGTTGCTGACGGCCCTGCCTTCAGTGGCGCAGAACAACAAATTCACTTTCAACATAGGCGGCGGTTTCACGGAGCCGGTCCGAAACTTCGGGCGTTTCGACACCGGATTCAACATCACGGCGGGAGCCGGCGTCAATTTCGTACCGAACTTCGGCCTGATCGCCGAATTCGGCTTCAACCACCTCGATCTCACCCGCCGCGCGCTGAGCATCGCCGGCGTGCCGGACGGGAGCACGCGAATCTATTCGGTGACGCTGAATCCAATCATCCATCTAAACCCGAGAGGGCGCTTCGACGCCTACTTCGTGGGTGGCGGTGGATACTATCGGCGAACGATCGAGTTCACCGAGCCCAGTATCGCCACAGTCACGGCGTTCGATCCCTTTTTCGGTATTTTCTTTCCGGCGGCGATCCCCACCAATACCGTTCTGGGTTCGTTTACGCAGAACAAGGGCGGCCTGAACGCCGGGGCCGGCGTCTCGTTCCGGGTGACACAGGACGGCAACGCCAAGCTCTTTGCCGAATCGCGTTACCACTACATTTACACATCGCCACGGCGTACGCAGATCCTTCCGGTTACGTTCGGTCTTCGTTGGTAGGAAAAAGCGGCGGCAGGGAGCCGGCGGCCGGGCCGGCTCCGGACGCCGCGCCGCGAATGCGGCTGTTCTAGCCGGCGTCCGTTTGCATTTCTCTCAACTGCCGCCGCAGAAATTTTCCGGTAGCCGTCTTTGGGATCTCGGGGACGAACACGACGCTGCGTGGGTACTTGTAGGCGGCCATGCGATCCCTGCAAAACTGAATGATCTCCGCTTCCGTCACTTTGCCCGCGTACGCCTCCTCGAGCGCCACGAAGGCTTTCACGGTCTCGCCGCGGTATTCGTCCGGCGCGCCGACGACGGCTGCCTCGCGCACCGCCGGATGTTGATAGAGAGTGTCCTCCACTTCGCGCGGCCAGACCTTGAAACCGGAGGCGATGATCATATCCTTCTTGCGGTCCACCAGGTAAAACCAGCCATTCTCGTCCATGATGGCTACGTCGCCTGTTCGGAAGTACCCGTTGTGGAACGCGCGCTCGGACTCAGCCGGCTTGTTCCAGTAGCCGGGAAAAATCATGGGTCCCTTCAGCGCCAGTTCCCCGGCTTCTCCGGGCGGCATCTCGCGGTCCGGATCCTCGAGGCTGATCACCTTGGCTTCGCAGTTGGGAACCGGCACGCCAATCGAGAGCGCGCCGCTCGCCGCATCGACCGGCGCCCGCGCCCCGAGCGGCGTGGCGTGACTCGGAGACGCGCTTTCGGTCAGTCCGTAGATGTTGTGGATATACGTTCCGAATCGGGCCTGAAAGCGTTCGGTCAGGCTGGGAGCGACGGGCGCGCCCCCGCTGTAGCACTTCGGCAGGAAGCCGGGGCAATCGCCGCTTTCGTTCATGAGGGCAATGTAAGCCGTGATGGCGGCGACGCACAGGGTCGGGCGCCACTTGCGCGAGAGGCGCAGCGTCTCGGCCCCGTCGAAGCGGTGCATGAGCATCAAGGGAATTCCGGCGGCCTGCGAGAGCGCGAGCTGGGCTACCAGGCCGGTGATATGGAAAAGCGGAGCGAGTCCCAGAATGACGTCATCCGGCCCGATCTTCATCCAGGCCCGATAAACCTCCGCGTTGAACGCCACGTTGCGGTGCAGGATCCTGGCGCCTTTCGCGGGCCCGGTGGTGCCGGAGGTGTAAACCAGAAAGGCGATGTCCTCCGGGTGCACGTCGACGCGCGGAGCGGGATCCGGGGAAACTCCTTGGAGAAGATCCATCAGCGCGCCCGAGTCGATCACGCGGTCCACGCCGGAGGCCCGGGCGACGGGCTCCCGGGCGCCGTCCGGCGTAACCCAGATTTTCGCCCCGGAATCGGAGAGATGGTAGGCGATCTCCCTCTCTTTGAACATCGGATTGAGCGGGACCAGGATGGCGCCGCGCTTCCACGTCCCCAGTTCCACAATCTCGAACTCCGGGTCATTCTGAAGCGACACGGCTACGCGGTCGCCTTTGCCGACGCCCCACTCGGCGAGCCGGCAGGCAAAGCGGCCGGCGAGGTCGTCCAGGGCGCCGAAGGAAATCGTTTTCTCGAAATGAAAAATCGCGGGCGCTTCCGGCGCTTCGCGGGCGCTGCGCTCGAAGGCGTCGATCATGCTCCAGGAGGGGACCGGCAGCTCCGCGGGGGAACGGTACTGCGACAGCCAGGGCTTGCTCGAATAAATCGAATTCATGGGATTTTCCGGAATGCGTCAATCGATTGTAACGCTGGCCGCGCGATACAAGAGGTATGATGGTGGATAGTCTATCTCGCGCAATGTTCAGTTACATCTCCACGCGCGATCACGATCTCATGCGGAAGCTGAACGGCTGGCGGCCGCCCCGCTGGGTTCGCGCCTGGATGATTCTTGCCTCGCGCCTGGGCGATGGCTGGCTCTGGTACGCAATCGGCCTGATTCTGCTGTTCTTCGGTGGTCCCGTCCGGTTCGTCGCTGTCGGCGCGGCGACCGTGTCCGCGGCCCTCTCGTTGGGGCTGTTCCTGCGGATCAAGAGGATCATCAACCGGCGGCGGCCGTGCGAGATCGAGTCCTGCTCCTGGTCGACGCTGCTGCCTCCGGATCAGTTTTCCTTCCCTTCCGGCCATTCGATGACGGCGTTTTCGGTGACCGTACCGCTCAGCCTGTTCTATCCGTCGCTCGAGCCGGGCCTGCTGTTCTGCGCCTTCAGCATCGCGCTTTCACGGGTGATGCTGGGGCTGCATTTCCTGAGCGACGTCCTGGTCGGGTCGGCTCTGGGGGCAATCCTCGGATACACGATGTACCGCATCGTGACGTAGGCCCGGGCGCTCATCGCGGGTCCGGGAATCATGCCATCAGCTGTCCCTCGCAGGCGGGATGTCATCGGCGCCCGCTCGATCTATACTAGACGGAATGGCGAAAAGGACGTTCCCGTGCCTTGCACTCAGTGCGGCGCTGGAAGCGCAGCCTCACCGGCCCGGGCGGGGCCGGCCTCAATTCGACGGCGTTGCCGTCGGCGCCTGCTGTCGAAAGACGGCTCACGCCGCCCCGCACGGCGAGCTGAAAAAAACCGGACGCAAATAAAACATGAAGAGCAGAACAGTGTACGTGGGCGCCGTCTTGAGCATTCTGGCCGGCGGCGTTATTTTGCGCAGCACCGCCTCGCAGCAGGCTTCTCCCGGGCCGGCGCCGGTGACGCTGCTGCTGACGCTGGGACAGAAGGCGGGCAAGGCGGAGAAATGGGACGGCGTTGCGCGGGTCGCCGGCGGTTCGCTGGTCTCGACCGAAGGAAGACATTTCTCGAGCGGTGACGAGGTGACCGGTCCCGGCGCCTGGAAGTGCGTGACGCGCCGCGACGAGGTGGCCGCCTTTTCCGACGTTCACTACACCGAAATGCGTCCCGGCGAGAAGCCCGACGTCCGCTTCCATCCCGCCGGCGTGTTCCTCACTCTGCGCCCGGGCGCGGCGCCGCGCATATCCGTCGAGACGGCGCAGGGGAACTTCGAGTTCGCTCTCGAGGATGTGAAGGATACACCGATGGCCGTACTCGGGGGCCGCGCTTCGGTGGCCCGCGTGGGCAGCGCCGAGAAGCTCTCGACCGGCGAGTACGAGGACGATGAGCCGGCTATGGCCGCGCTGCCCGGCGGAGCCGTCGCCGCCGTGTGGGTCGCCTACCGGGAGCGCGCGGATCGCGTGTTTCTCCGTACGCAGGCAAATCATTCCTGGTCCCGGCCCGAGCAGGTGACCACCAAACCCGCCGATATCTTTCGCGCGGCCGCCGCGGCCGACAAAGCCGGAAACCTGTGGGTCTTCTGGACCGAGCGGGCGAACGACCGCTGGCAGCTCTGGGGACGGCAGAAGAAGGGCGCTGCCTGGTCGGCGCCGGAACGGCTGGCCGCGGAGGGGTCGAACACCTTTCTCCGGGCGGCTTCCAGCCCGGACGGCAAGATCTTCGTCGTGTGGCAGAGCTATCGCGGCGGGCAGAGCGATATTTTTCTTCGCGCCTACGATGGCGGGAAATGGTCCGCGGAGACCCGCGTCAGCGAGTCGCCCGCCAACGACTGGGAACCTGCCGTGGCAGCCGGACCCGACGGAACGGCGTACGTCGCCTGGGACACGTATGACAAGGGCAACTACGATATCCATTTCCGGTCTTACCAGAACGGCAGTCTGAGCCCGCTTCAGCCGCTGACGTCGAGTCCGAAATTTCAAGCTCACGCTGCGGTGGCGGTGGACAGCCGGGGACGCCCGTGGGTGGCGTGGGACGAATCGGGCGTGAACTGGGGCA
>DATJFH010000113.1:0-19933 GCA_035495815.1 Bryobacteraceae bacterium | reverse complement strand
AGCGGTGCCGGCCAAGCTCGATTCCAAGGGCGCCGGGCTGCTGGCCTTCGACGCGGATGGCGACGGCAAGCCGGATGCGCTGGCCTGGTCGGCGAGCGGCGTGACGCTCCTCAGGAACGGATCGGCTCCGGTGGCGTCGAGCGGGCTCGAGGGGCTCAAAGGCGTCTTCTCGATCGCCGCGGGCGATTTCAACAATGACGGCTTCCCGGACCTGTGCGTCCTGACCGAGTCCGGAGCGGCGCTGTACATCAACAAGCAGGGCAAGTTCACCAGGGACGCGGCGCAGCTGCCGAAGGGCCGTTACGAGAGCGCGGTGTGGATCGATTACGATCACGATTACGATTTGGACCTGGTGCTGCTGGGCGAGCAGTCGAAGCTGGTGCGGAACAACGGCGCGGCCGGATTCAGCGACCAGACGGCGAGCTTCCCGTTCGCCAAGGGCCGGGCGCTGGCGGGCACAACGTTCGAGCTGATCTCCGACACCAGCGGCGTGGATCTGATCGTGAGCTACGAAGATCACGCCGGTGTCCTCTATCGCGACAAGCTGGCCGGCAAGTACGAGGCGCAGCCCCTCGAAGGCCTGCCGGCCGGCGCAGGCTCCCTGATCGCATATGACATCGACAGCGACGGCTGGATCGATCTGGCGGCGGCCGGCCTGCAAGGGACGACGCTGCTGTTCAACAAGGAAGGCAGGATCACGGCCGGCGCGACACTCGAGCGCGCCAAGGGTCCGCTGGTATTCGCCGATCTCGAGAGCCGCGGCTACGGCGATCTGGTGGCTGGTGGAGTAGTCTACCGGAACCAGGGCGCCGGCCGGCTGCCGCAGGTCCAATCTCCGCTGCCGCAGGGAATCGCCGCCGCGGAGGCGGACTTCGACGGCGACGGCCGCGTCGACCTGGTGATGGCCGGCGCCGACGGGGCGTTGAAGCTGCTGGTGAATCAGACGGGGACCCCGGGCTGGCTGCGGGTGGGGCTGACCGGAGTCAAGAACCTGAAGCTGGCGCCGGAAGCGAAAGTCGAGGTCAAGGCCGGCGCGCTCTATCAGAAGAGGGTTTACAACGGAACACCGCTGACGTTCGGACTGGGACCGTACAAGGAAGCCGACACGGTTCGCATCACCTGGCCGAACGGGCTGATTCAGAACGAGACCCGCCAGGCGGCAGGCAAAGGCGCAACCTACAAGGAGGCGCAGCGTCTGTCGGGCTCCTGTCCGATGATCTTCACCTGGGACGGGAAGCAGTTCCGCTTCATCACGGACGTGTTGGGCGTAGCGCCGCTGGGCGCGAGCGCAGGCGACGGCAAGTATTTCCCGGTCGATCACGACGAGTACGTTCAGATTCCGGGAGAGGCGCTCGCGGCAGTCGACGGACAGTACGAGATCCGGATCACCGAGGAGTTGCGGGAGGTGTCCTACCTCGACCAGATCCGCCTCATCGCCGTCGATCACCCGGCGGAGACGGAAATTTTCACGAACGACAAGTTCAAGGCGCCGCCGTTCCCCGAGTTCCGGCTGTTCGGCGCGAGCAAGCGCGTCTACCCGGCTTCGGCGCGGGACCACCGCGGCGCGGACGTCCTGACCCGATTGCTGCGGCGCGATCGGATCTATCCCGATAACTTCCGCCGCGACTACGCCGGCGTGGCCGAACTGCATTACCTGGACCTCGATTTCGGCCGGGCGGCGGGTGACAACAAAGCAGCGCTGATTCTGAACGGCTGGGTGGACTGGGCGGACGGCAGTACGTTCCTCGGCGCCGCCCAGGAATCGAAAGAGGGACTGGTGTTCCCGTATCTGCAGGTCAAAGACGCGTCCGGCCAGTGGACGACGGTCGTCGAGGACATGGGGATTCCGGCCGGCAAGCCGAAGACGATCTCGGTGGATCTCACCGGGAAGTTTCTCTCCACTTCGCGCGAAGTGCGCATCGTGACCAATCTGTGCGTGTACTGGGACGAAATTCTACTGATCGAGGATGCGGCGGCGCCGAAGGCGATCCTGACGGCGCTCGACCCCGCGCGGGCGGAGTTGCGCTTCCGCGGATTCTCGAAAGCCACGATTCACCCGGAGAGAAAACAGCCCGAGACTTTCGAATACGCCCGGGTGGCGCCGGCGTCGATGTGGAATCCGACGCCCGGGATGTACACGAATTATGGCGACGTGCGGGCCTTGATCGGCGCGCTGGACGACCGGCTGGTGATCATGGGCTCGGGGGACGAGCTGGGGTTGCATTTCGACGCCCGGCGCCTGCCCCCGCCGGCCTCGGGGTGGAAGCGGGATTTCCTGCTCTTCGTCGACGGCTGGGCCAAAGATGGGGACGCCAACACGGCGTATTCGCAGACGGTAACCCCGCTACCGTTCCATGGGATGTCGCAGTATCCGTATCCGGGACGTGAAGTGTATCCGGAAAGTGAAGCGCAGAGCCGGTTTACCAAGCGGCCGGCGCTGCGTTTGTTACGGCCGCTGGCGGGGGCGCGCAGCGGCGTGGCCAGGTAACAGGTAATATGTTCGGACTATTGCTCAAATCAGGGACCGGTCATAGCATTCGGTAAAGATATGAAAAACAGACTTGCGAAGTGGATCGCGTTTTTCTTTATCGTGCTGCTGGTGAACACCGCCTACGTGGCGGCCTTCGCCACGCCCTCGATCTTCTACATGACCAACGTCCTGTTCCACCTGTGTCTGGGGCTGGCGCTTGGCATTGCGGTGGTCATCCAGGTGCGGAAGGATTCGACCCTGCTCAACTCGGTCCCTTCGGCGCTGGGCCTGTTCGGGATCTCGCTGCTGATCGGACTTTACATCGTCAAAGCCGGGAACACCGTTCCGAATCGCTGGGCGTTCTGGGCGCACATCGGGGCGGCGGGACTGGGCCTGGCCGCGCTGATCCCCTTCGTGTGGAGAAAAGCCAGGCAGGAGGGTGGAGGCTGGGCGCAGTTCAAGACGGCGTACCAGTTCGCGCTCGCGCTGGTGGTCCTGCTGCCTGCCGGGACCGCGATTTACGACAAGGCATTTCCGGATCCGACGCATCGTATCAAGAATCCGCTGCGCGTCCCCACTACGATGCACGAAGAGGGCGCCGGTCCGAAATCCCCGTTCTTCCCCTCTTCGGCGAACACCAATGTAAACGGAATCATTCCGTCGAACTTCTTCATGGACTCGGAAGCGTGCGGCCGCTGCCACAAGGATATTTACGAGCAGTGGAAGGGCTCGATGCACCATTTCGCATCGTTCAACAACCAGTTCTACCGGAAGTCGATCGAATACATGCAGGCTGTTCTGGGCCCCCAGCCGAGCAAGTGGTGCGCGGGCTGCCATGACCACGCGGTGTTCTTCAACGGCCGGTTCGAGAAGCCGATCAAGGACCAGATCGACACGCCGGAAGCTCACGCCGGCCTGGCCTGCACGTCCTGCCATGCCATCGTGCACGTGGACAGCACGATGGGCAACGGAGGATTCACGATCGAGTATCCGCCGCTGCACGAGCTCGTCAGCAGCAAGAACAAGTACATCCGGGATTTCGACTACTTCATGACTTATCTGAATCCGGTTCCGCACAAAAAGACGTTCATGAAGCCGTTCATGCGGATGGATTCGGCCGAGTTCTGTTCGGCCTGCCACAAGGTGCACCTCGACGTGCCGGTCAACAATTACCGCTGGTTCCGGGGCTTCAACGATTACGACAACTGGCAGGCGAGCGGTATCTCGGGCCAGGGCGCGCGGTCGTTCTACTATCCGCCGAAGAGCCAGGTGTGCGTGGATTGCCACATGCCGCTGGTGCCTTCGCAGGACCCGGGCCACCACAAGGGCGAAGTCCACTCGCACCGGTTCCCCGGGGCCAACATGGCGGTGACCACGGCCAATCGGGATCATGCCCAGATGGGCCTGGTGGAGCGGTTCCTGAAATCCGGGTTCATCACGGTGGACATTTTCGCCGTCTCGCCGGTGGACAGCCACGACAAGCAGACCGCGATGGTGCGGCGATCCGGCGACGGGCCGCAGGCGATGAGCGGAATGGCGGTGGGCGAAGAAGCCGAACAGGCGGGTCAGGTGGTGATCCGGGAAGTCGGGAAGCTGACGGCTCCGATCGATCGTGCCGGCGCGGCCGTGGAGCCGGGCTCGACAGCGCGGGTCGATGTGGTTGTGCGGACGCGCAAGATCGGGCACTTCTTCCCGGGCGGAACGCTCGACTCGTTCGACATCTGGCTGGAGCTGCAGGGTAAGGACGCGGACGGCAAAGTGATCTACTGGAGCGGCCGCGTGGAAGACGAGGGCAAGGGGCCGGTGGAAGCCGGCGCGCATTTCTACAAGGCGTACCAACTCGACGGCGACGGCAATCCGATCGACAAACGCAACGCCTGGCAGGCGCGCAGCGTGCTTTATGTCCGCGCCATTCCTCCGGGCGCCGCCGACGTAGCCCATTACAGGGTGAAGATTCCCAAGGACGCCAAGGGGCCGATCACGCTCACGGCGAAGTTGAACTATCGCAAGTTCACTCATTACTACACCAAGTTCGCTTACGCCGGGATGAACAAACCCGGCCAGGATCCCTCGCTGCTGACGAAGGAACACAGCAGTCAGGAGATGACCTTCGATAAGGAGAACATTCCTGCCAACGTTTCGGGCCAGATCAAGGGCGAGATTCCGAACCTGCCGATCATGACGCTGGCCGAGGCGACGACGCAATTGAAGCTGGGGCAGCCGCAGTGGGCGCCCATTGTGCAGAAGATCGACCGGGAGCGCTGGAACGACTGGGGAATCGGCCTGCTGCTGCAAGGCGACCTCAAAGGAGCGGAATACGCTTTCACGAAGGTGACCGAAGCCGAACCGGAGTACGCCGACGGATGGCTGAACGTCGCCCGGGCCCTGATTCAGGAAGGGGAGACCGACGCCGCCAAGCCTTTCATCCAGAAAGCCATGGCCATCAACTCCAAGCTGGGACGCGTGTACTTCTTCAAGGCCATGATCGAGAAGGCCGACGGGGACTACGAGGCGGCGCTGGCGTCGCTGCGGACGGCCGAATCGATGTTCCCGAGGGATCGCGTGGTGCTCAACCAGATCGCCCGCATCCTGTTCCTGAAGCGCGAGTATTCGGAGGCGTTGAAGGTCCTCGAGCGGGTGTGCCTGATCGACCCGGAAGACATTCAGATGCATTACACGGCAATGCTCTGTTACCGCGGGCTGCGCGACAGTGAGAAAGCCGCGGTGGAAGAGAAGCTCTTCAGAAGATTCAAAGCCGAAGAGTCGGCGCAGTCGATCACAGCCAAGCGCCGCATGACCAGTCCGGAAGATAACAACGAGCGGCAGACGATTCACGATCACGAATCGGTCACGCTGACGCCTGCGGCGCCGGTTAAGCCGCCCAAAGGAATCATGACCCGCAAGACGGATCGAAATCAAAGCATCGGCGCGGGAGGGGCCCAGTGAGAAAATTCATGCTGCCCGGGGTGGCGCTGGCTGCCGCCCTGGCTGCCGTGTCGCCCACGGCAAGCGAGGTCAAGTTCACCGACATCACCACCGCTTCGGGAATCAAGTTCACCCACAACAGCGGACGGGCGGGCAAGAAGTTTCTGCCCGAGACGCTGGGAGCCGGAGGGGCGTTTCTCGACGCCGACGGCGACGGCTGGCCGGACGTGCTGCTGATCAACAGCAAGGACTGGACGCCGCGCGGGCGCAAGTCGCTTTCCGCGCTCTACCGCAACAACAAGAACGGCACGTTCACCAATATCACCCCGGGCAGCGGTCTCGACGTGGAGATGTACGGCATGGGCGTGGCCGTGGCCGATTACGATAACGACGGCAAGGAAGACGTCTACATCACGGCGCTCGAAGGCGACCGGCTGTTCCACAACGAGGGCGGCGGCAAATTCAAGGACGTGACCAAAACGTCCGGCATCGCCAACGCGAATTTCTCGACTTCCGCGGCCTGGCTCGATTACGACAAGGACGGCAAAGTGGACCTGTTCGTCGCCAATTACGTGCAGTGGACGGCCAAGGGCGACCTGTGGTGCTCGCTTGACGGCTCGACCAAATCGTACTGCACTCCGGAATCCTACAAGGGCACGCAGTCCAAGCTGTATCACAACCTGGGCGGCGGCCGGTTCGAGGACGCGAGCCAGAAGGCCGGTGTGGGCGACCCCAACAGCAAGTCGCTGGGCGTGACTGTGTTCGACTACGACGGCGACGGTTACCCGGATATCTTCGTCGCCAACGACACGCAGCCGAACAAGCTCTACCACAACCACAGGAACGGGACGTTCAAGGAGGTCGGCATGTCGGCCGGCGTGGCCTTCGGCGAAGATGGCGTGGCCCGCGGCGCGATGGGAGTCGACACCGGAGATTACGATCGCTCCGGACGCCCGCACCTGCTGGTCGGCAACTTTTCGAATCAGATGCTGGGGCTTTATCACAACGAAGGCACGGGGTTGTTCGTGGATGAAGCGCCCACTTCGACGGTCGGCCGGGCGAGTCTGCTGTCGCTGGCCTTCGGGGTGTTCTTCTTCGACTACGATCTCGACGGCTACCTGGACATCTTCACCGCCAACGGGCATATCGAAGAGGAGATCGGGCGCGTACAACCGAAGATCCAGTACAAGGAGCCCCCGCTGCTGTTCCGCAATCTGGGCAAGCGCCGGTTCGAGACGGTGGGTCCGAAGATGGGCGCCGAATTCAACCGGCCGATCGTGGCGCGAGGCGCGGCCTATGCCGATATCGACCACGACGGGGACCTGGATATCCTGATCACCACCAACCATGGTCCGGCGTACCTGTTCCGGAATGACGGCGGCAACAAGAACAAGTGGCTGTGCGTGCGCGCCCTGGGGACGAAGTCGAACCGCAGCGGTATCGGCGCGGTGGTGAAGATCGAAAGCGCTTCGGGCAAGCAGTGGCACGCCGTGCGCAGCGGCTCGAGCTACTGCTCGCAGAGCGATCTGGCGCTGACATTCGGGCTGGGCAATGATCCGCAGGTGACGGCCATGGACATCGAATGGCCCAGCGGAACCAAGCAGCGGCTGACCAACATCGCCAGCAACCAGTTCATTACGGTGGAGGAAGGGAAGGGTATCATCGCTAAATCCGGTCCGGCCAAGTAACGCAGCTAAAAATCAGGAGCAAACATGGAACAAATAACCGCGGAGCATATTCGAGACGAAGTAAAGAGGCTGATTGCCGAAGTTACCGAGAGAGAGCCGGAGGAGATTTCCGATACGGCCTCGTTTTCCGACGAGTTGGGCGTAGACTCGCTGATGGCCATGGAAGTGATGGTCGCGGTGGACAAGAAGTACAAGATCAACATTCCGGAAGACGAGTTCGCCGCCATCAAGAATGTCAACGACACGGTAGCGGTGGTGCAAAAGCACATGAACGCCAGCGCAGCCACGGCCTGAACGGCGGCTGGCCGCCGATTTTTATGAGAAGAGTCGTCATCACCGGCATGGGCCTGGTCACGCCCATCGGGACAGGCCGCGCAATGTTCTGGGAGAGGCTTACCGCCGGAGCCAACGGCATCGGCCCAGTGCAGTCTTTCGATACGACCGGGTATTCCGCGCACCTTGGGGCGGAGGTGAAGGATTTCGATCCTTCGGAGCACGTCCGGACCCGGCCGCCGGAGGCTTTGGGACGCGGCTCGCAGCTCGCCGTAGCCGCGGCCAGGATGGCGCTCGAGGATTCCGGCGTCGATCTCACGGCGCGGGACCGTTACCGCATCGGCGTCTCCATGGGAACCACTTCGGGCGAGCCGCAGATGGTGGAGCGATATAACGACGCGCGGAAAGCGGGGGGCCTCGAGTCGGTTTCCGCCGACATCCTCCCGAAGTACCCCTGCAACGTGATCCCGAGCCACGTCGCGGTGGAGTTCGACCTGCACGGGCCTTGCCTGATGATTCCCACGGCGTGCGCGGCCGGCAACTACGCGATCGGATACGGCTTCGACATGATCCGGACCGGGCGTACGGACATGATGCTGGCGGGCGGCGCGGACTCTTTCTCGCGCATCACCTATTCGGGCTTCGCGCGGCTGGGAGCGATCGCGCCGGAGCGGTGCCAGCCCTTCGACAAGCATCGAAAGGGCATGGTTCCGGGGGAGGGATCGGCGATGCTGGTGCTCGAGCCGCTGGAGGACGCCATTGCACGGGGCGCCACGATCTACGCGGAGGTGCTGGGATACGGGGTCAGCTGCGACGCGCATCACATGACGGCGGCGCATCCCCAAGGCGACGGCGCGATTCGCGCCATGGCGATGGCGCTCAAGGACAGCCGCAAGACGACCGGCGACGTGGATTACATCAGCGCCCACGGGACCGGCACTCCGACCAACGACCGCGTGGAGGCGATCGCCGTCCGCACCCTGTTCGCGGAGCGGGCGCCGAAGATTCCGATGAGCTCGATCAAATCGATGATCGGCCACACCATGGGGGCGGCCAGCGCCATCGAAGCGGTAGCCTGCTCGCTGGCTCTGCATACCGGAGTCATCCCGCCGACCATGAATTTCACCGAGCCGGACGAGGGGTCGGACCTCGATTACGTGCCCAACCAGGCGCGGAAGACCGATCCCCAAATCGTCCTCAACAACGCGTACGCGTTCGGCGGCAACAACGCGTCCCTGTGCCTGGCGAGGGTTCAATGAGCGACCGCGTGGTGGTGACCGGCGCCGGCGTGATCGCCTCGATCGGGGCCGGAGTCGAGGAGTTCGAGCGCAATCTGTTCGCCGGCTGTTCCGGCGTGGGGCCCAGCCCGCTGATGGGCGGGAACGCGGTGGCGGCCGAGGTGCGCAATTTCAACCCGCAGCCCTGGCTCGGCAACAAGGGTATCCGCGTCCTCGACCGCAGCGCGCGGCTGCTCAGCGTCGCGGCCCATATGGCGCTCGGCTCCACCGGTCTTTCGCAGCAGGAAGGCGACGGCGATCCCGATCTGGGGCTGGTGTGCGGCACCATGTTCGGCAGCGTCCACAGCATCACGTCCTTCGACTGGAGCGGCATCACCGAAGGTCCGAATTACGTCAACCCGATGGAGTTTCCCAACACGGTGATCAACTCGCCGTCGGGGCAGGCGGCCATCAAACATAAGCTCCGGGGCGTCAACTCCACCATCTCGGCGGGTCTGGTCTCGGGGCTGTACGCGATCCATTATGCGGCCGAGTTCCTGCGCTTCGGCCGGGCCACGGCGCTTATGGCGGGCGGAGTGGAGGAGTTGTGCGAGGAGTCCTTCCTCAGCTTCGCCAAAGTAGGCGTGATTTCGCAGAGGGGCTGCCCGCAGCCGTTCGGCCCGGATCGGGATGGAACCGTGCTTGGCGAAGGGTCGGCCCTGTGGATGATGGAGACGGCGGCCGGCGCGGAGGCCCGCGGGGCGAAGGCGCAGCTCGAGGTTTGCGGATTCGGCGCCACCCAGGACGCGCACGACGTGACGGCGTTCCGCGTGCGCGGCGAGGGGGCCACCTCGGCCATCCGGCAGGCATTGCGATCGGCGGGAATCGAGCCGGACGCGATCGGAGGCATCATCGCCGGGGCGTCGGGGAGCCGGGCGGGCGATGAGATGGAAGTCCACGCCCTGCGCAATGTCTTCGGAGACCGGCTAGGGCGGATTCCGGTTTGCGCGCCAAAATCGGCGTATGGCGAGGCGATGGGCGCGTCCGGCGCGCTGGGCGCGCTGACCGCCGGGTTGGCGCTCGCTAAAGGATTCGTCCCGCCGACCGCCGGATACCATGCCAATAACGCCGGCCTGATGCTTTCTTCCCAGCCGCAGGCTTTGAATAAAGAGTACGCGCTGGTGAACTGTTTCGGTTGCGACGGCAACAACGCCGCGCTGGTGTTGAAGGGACTCAACTGAAATGGCAGAAGAATTTTTACCGCAGATCGAAATGTTCACGGTTCCGCCGGAGGCCGGAGAAGGCATCCGGAAAAGGGTTCAAGCCTCGGTCGGAATACGGGTGAACCAGGGCGAAAAGCTCACGGAAAACCAATAGTGTCTACTTCAAAAGTCACTCTCCCGGATGTCGGTATCGGCGACCTCCTGCCTCGCCTGAAGGATCAGGGGTACGACACCGAGCGGGTGTCTCGCCGCCGGGCCTGGATCGAAGAGAAAACCGGGGCGACGCTGAAACACATCGGCTCGGTCTCGTTCGACACCGAAGAGCTGCGTGGCAACATCGAGAACCCGATCGGCGCGGCGCAGGTGCCGATGGGAGTGGCCGGGCCGGTGCTGGTGCACGGGCGGCACGCCAGGGGAATGTTCTACATCCCCATGGCCACCAGCGAGGGCGCGCTGATCCGCAGTTACGAGCGGGGCATGGTCGCGCTCACGCGCTCGGGGGGAGTGCAGACGGCGATTCTGGCGGATGAAAACCAGATCGTCCCGACGTTTTTCTTCCCCGACGTGGCCACGGCCGCGGGCTTCAGCGGCTGGATCCCGAAGAATATCGACGCCATCCGGACGGCCGCCGAGACCACCACCCGGCACGGCAAGCTGACGGATGTGAAGTGCTATCAGACCGGCCGGCAGGTCCTGGTCAACTTCGGCTATAACACGGCGGACGCGCAGGGCATGAACATGCTCGTCAAAGCCACCGATCATGCCTGCAAGTGGATTCAGGCCAATTTCCCGATTTCCAGCTATTTCGTGTTCAGCGGGATGTGCTCGGAGAAGCGGCCATCCGGATTCCTGCTTACCCGAGGCAAGGGGAAGCGCGTTACGGCCGGGGCGCTGCTGACGCACGAAGTGCTGAAGATGTACCTGCACTGCACTGCCCAGGAACTGTTCGACATCTGGCATTCCACCGTCATCGGTCACCTCCATGCCAACGCGATCGGCTACAACGCGCAGTACGCCAACGGTCTGACGGCCATCTTTATCGCCACCGGGCAGGACGTGGCCAACGTGGTGAACGCTTCCTGCGGCGTCACCAATTTCGAGCTGCAGCCGGAGGGCCTGTACGTGAGCCTGACGCTGCCGGCTCTGACTGTCGCTACTGTCGGAGGTGGTACGGGATTGCCCACGCAGCGCGAAGCGCTGACGATGATGGGATGCCACGGCGCGGGCAAGGCGAAGAAGTTCGCCGAGATCGTGGCTGCGGCGGTCTTGGGCGGTGAGATATCGATGGGCGCCGCGATCACTACGGGCGAGTTCGTCGCGGCGCACGAACATTACGGGAGGAACCGACCGAAATGAGCGTTGCGCTGGTGACTGGAGGCAGCCGCGGCATTGGCCGCGCGATCGTCGAAGAGCTTGCCGGCAAGGGCTACACGGTGGCGTTCACTTACGCCGGCAACCATGCCGCCGCCGAGACCCTGGCGGGCATGGCCAAGGCGTACCAGGCGGATTCGCGGGATTTCAGCTGCGCCGAGAAGGTGGTGGCGGATGTCCAAAGCACGCTGGGACCGATCGGCCTGCTGGTCAACAACGCCGGGATCAAGCGCGACGGAGCGCTGCACAATATGGATCCGGACGCCTGGCGGGAAGTGATCGACACCAACCTGACCGGCACCTTCAACTATTCCCGGGCCGTGATGAAGCATCTCATCCGGCGCGGCGGCAGCGTCATCAACATCACCAGCGTGAGCGGCGTCATCGGGATGGCCGGGCAGACCAACTACAGCGCGTCCAAAGCGGGCGTGATCGGTTTCACCAAGGCGCTGGCGAGAGAAGTGGCCCGCTTCGGAGTGCGGGTCAACGCGGTCGCCCCCGGTTTCATCGATACGGATATGACCGGATCGATCGACGAGAACGCGCGGAAAAAATTGTACGCCCAGATTCCGCTGGGCAAGACCGGAACCGCGCTGGAGGTCGCCCGGGCGGTCCTGTACCTGGCTAGCGAAGACGCCGGCTATATCACCGGGCAGGTGCTTACCATGGACGGGGGGCTGTCTTGAAAGGCAGGCGGTAGGATTCCCCATGCACACCATCTTTGGCCGCCCTTATCCCGTGAATTACGACGCGATTATCATCGGGTCGGGCATCGGGGGCTTGTTCTGCGGGAACATTCTTGCCAAAGCCGGCCTGAAGGTGCTGTTGCTCGAGCGGCACTACATGCTCGGCGGGTTCTGCTCCACCTTCCGCCGGCGCGGCTTTATCTTTGACGCCGCGACTCATTTTTATCCGCTGCTCGGCAATCCGACGACTCTCACCGGCAAGCTGCTTCAGGAGCTGGAGATTCCCACCGAGTGGGTCAAGATGGATCCGGTCGATCAGTTCCATCTGCCGAACATGCAGTCCTTCGCGGTGCCGGCCGATTTCGGGGAATTTCTGGCCAAGCTGAAAGGCGTTTTCCCGGAAGAGGCCGTCAATATCGAGGCTTATTTCGACGAGCTGCGGCAGGCCTACCTTTACGGCCTGCTGTATTATTTCAAAGGCGTCGATAACGAGCGGGCGCGCAAGTTCGAGCAGTTTTCGGTCACCGGCAAGCTCGACCAGCATTTTCGCGATCCGCGGCTCAAGGCGCTGCTCATGGCGGACACGCCGCACTGGGGATCGCTCCCGGACCGGACTTCCTACCTGTTCGACGCCATGCTGCGGCTGGCCTATTTCCTCGGTAATTACTACCCCAAGGGCAGCTCGCAGAAATTCGCCGATGACCTCGGCAGGGGACTCGAAGCGCGCGGCGGGCGCATCCTGAAGTGCGCCTCGGTGGACAAGATCCTGATCGAAAACAACCAGGCCGAGGGGGTGCGGATCTCCACCGTTTCGAAGCGCGCTCCGGAGTACTTCGAATTCCGCGCGCCCATCGTCATCTCGAACGCGGATGCGCTCCACACCTACCAGAATCTGATTGGCGAGGAGCATTGCGGGCGCTGGCCGATCGAGCGCCTGAAGTCGCTGAAGCCCAGCTATCCCTGTTTCCTCACCCACCTCGGCCTGCGCGGAATGGACCCCAGGGCGCTGGCCGAATCCGAGGGCTACTATTGGACCTGCTATGATCCGGTCGACGCCATCCGGAACGTGTTCAAGATTTTCATCCCGACGCACTTCGACCCGTCGATCGCCCCGCCTGGATGCCAGATTCTGATCGTGCAGAAGCTGACGCCGGTGCGCATCGAGCAGATATCGGACTGGCCCGCGCACAAGGCGGCGGTCGAGGAGCAGATCATGACGCGGCTGCGGCAGATCCTTCCTGGCATCGATGCTCACATCGTAGTAAAATTGAGCGCCACGGCGATGACCTCCAATCGGTTCACGAATAACTGGCAGGGCGCGATGCTCGGCTGGGAGATGTCGCCGGATCAGCTGGCGGAGGGACGGCTGCCGAACAGCACGACCGTAAAGAATCTGCACCTGGTGGGACACTGGACGCAGCCCGGCGGGGGCATCACTCCCGTGATCGTCTCGGCGCAGCGGGTGGCGCGAACCATCCTGACCGGGAAGCAGGATACGCGGGACCTGGCGGCGGACTACTTCGCTTTCCGGTCCGGCAAAACGGCCGGCGCCGAAGCGGTCGCGCACCGAGTGCGGTTATGAGTCTCAGTTTCGAGCAGCAGCGGCTGGTGCTCGATGGCGCGGTGAAGCTGGCGCACACCCAGGAACTGTCCTCGATCACGCTCGATCACCTGACCAAGGCCTCGGGAATTTCCGCGTTCGATATCGTACGTCACTACCATTCCAAGGAGAAGATCCTGGCTGCCGTGCTCGAGCGGGAGCTGGAGTTGATCGCCGGATCGGTGCCGGCGCCGGAGTTGCGCTTCCCCGGCGAGACGCTGCGGGACGAGCTGCAGGTGATGGCCAAGATCATGCTCGGCGAGTACCGGAGCCGGCTGCCGTTTCTGGGCAAGCTGCTGACCGAGGCGATGAAGAACCCGGAAGTCGGCGCGATGTTCTATCGCACTTTCATCATGCAGGGCCGGCTGCTGTTCACCGAGTTTCTGAACGTGCGGAAACGGCTTGGGGAGCTGCGCGAGGAAGCGGACGTGGAAGCGTCAGCGGCCTATTTCCTGTCGGCGCTGACGTTCATTTTGCTCGTCATGGAGCTGTTCGGGGGGAAGGAGGTGGAAGCGCTGGACGAGGAGCGGCTGGTGCGCTCCATGTCGGACGTCTTCCTCAAGGGGATCGAAAAGCCGGAGCGTGTATGAAGGTGATGTTGTTCGGCCGGGATGGGGCGCTGCGCCGCCAGACCGAGGCGGAGCTCGGGCAACGCGGGATTGTCGTCGGAGACTCTACGCCGGATTGCGTGATCTGCCTTGATCCAGGCCGCGCGCGTGAAGCCGCCTCCCTCGGCGGGTTGAAACGGCTGGTGCTGAGGAGCCACGCCTACGTCTACGGTTCGAACGCCAAGAATCCGGGGCTGATGACCGAGGATCGGGTCTCCCTGCTCCCGGCCAATGCTCCCGAGCAGCGCTGGCTGCAGGCGGAAGAAGCGGCGCTGCAGTTTCCGAACACGGCGGTGATCCGGCTCACGAGCCTGCTCGACCCGGAAGAAGGCGATCTCATCGTCAAGCAGATCTCCGGCAGTATGGGGATCTCGCTGGCCGGATTCAATCCGAGCGTGCAGTTCATCAGCGTTCGCGACGCGGCGCGGGCGCTGGCGTCCGCCGCGCAATCGGAGGCCACCGGAATATTCAACGCGGCCGGCGAAGGCGCGATTCCCCTGAACAAGCTTTTCCGGGCGGCCGGGACGACGCGGATTTCGCTGCCGGGCGGCGTGAAGCGGCAGGCCATGCAGTTCAACTGGACGGTCTCGGGAGAGAAGGCGGAGCGCGAGCTGGGCTTCAAGCCCGACCAGTCCACCGTGGAGGCATTGGCGGAATTTCTGGGCCGGAAAAGCGGCAGCCGGCCGGACCTGCTGGCGAAAAGCTACGACGATTACGGGCTCGACACCGATTACATCCGCGCCTGGGGCTGGTGGTTCGAATTCGTCCGCAAGGTCTACTGGCGCATTGAACTGGAAGGCATGGAGAACGTCCCGCAAACGGGCGCCGCCATGTATGTGTCCAACCACAGAGGCTTCATTCCGATCGACGCCGTGATGCATCTGCACCTGCTGTTCACGGAGCGCGGGCGCATCCCGCGGTTCTTGATCATCCCCTCCCTGCTGCGGACGCCGTACATGTGCAATTTCCTGACGAAGCTCGGCGGCGTGATCGCCAGCCAGGAGAACGCGGCGCGTCTGTTCAAGAAGGGCGAGCTGATCGGAATCTTCCCCGAAGGGATTCGCGGCACGTTCACGCCTTACAAACGCACGTATAAGCTGCGGGACTTCGCCAAGAGCGCGTTCGCCAAGATCGCGATCGAGAACCAGGTCCCCATCATTCCCTCCGCCGTGATCGGCCACTCGGAAATCTTCCCGATCATCGGACGAATCGATTCGAGCCTCGTCGTGAAGGAGCTGGGCTGGCCGTATTTTCCGATCGCTCCACCCTTCCCGCTGAGCCCGATTCCGATTCCGTCGAAATGGCACGTGCGGGTGCTGCCGCCGGTCGGGATGCAGGGGTTGAAGCCGGCCGACGCGGAAAACGAAAAGCTGGTGCGGGATTTCAGCCGTCACATTCAGGCGATCGTTCAGACCAACATCGACGACATGCTGTCCCGGCGCAAGAGCATCTTCTGGGGTAAGGTGCTGACCGTCGCCGCGCCGCCGGCGCCACAGTTCAGATTCCGGACTCCATGACCAGCGTCAAGCTTTCCAGGCTTTCCTATATCGGGCGGATGATGGAGGTGATGGGCGCGGTGTTCGGCGCGCTGGTCCGCTTTGCCTACCGCCGCCTGCGGGGACAGCCGCCCAACGGTCCGGAGCTGGCGCGCGCGATCTTCGAGCAGCTCGGCGGCAGCTTCATCAAGTTCGGGCAGATCCTTTCCCTGCAGATCGACACGCTTCCCCGGGAATACTGCGACGCGCTGCTGGCCCTGCTCGATCGTGTGCCGCCCTTTCCGCCGGAGCAGGTGGAGCAGGTCTTCATGGAGACGCTCCACGCCTCTCCGCGCGATCTTTTCCAGAGCTTCAACTATGAGCCCGTCGCTTCGGCCTCGATCGGCCAGGTGCATCGGGCAAGGCTCGTCAGCGGACTCGAGGTGGCGGTCAAGGTCCAGCGGCCGGGTATCCGGGAGGTCTTCGAACGCGACAACCTGCTTCTGCGCGCGTGCATGCAGGTGGTCCTGTTTCTGCGCATCAAGAGCTTTTATTTCATGCGCGACCCGGTGCGCGAGCTTTCCACCTGGACGCTGGACGAGCTGGACTATCGCCGCGAAGGCTCCTATGCGAAATTGCTGGGCGACAACGCCGTCCATACTCCCACCGAGCGCATCCCGGAAATTTTCTGGGAGTTGAGCGCCGAGCGCGTCCTCACGATGCAGTTCCTCGAAGGGCCCAGTGTTCTCTCCTACCTGCGCATGCAGGAGAGCCATGATCAGGAGCAGCTGGCGGCTCTGGCGGCCACCGGCTTCGCTCCCGAGGTTTTCAGCTCGAACGTCATCTCCAACTTTCTCAGCGACGCTTTCCGGTTCGGCGTGTTTCACGCCGACCTGCATCCGGCAAATCTTCTGATCCTGCCCAATAACGTGGTGGGTTACGTGGATTTCGGCATCGTGGCCACGCTGACGCCGGAAGCGAGGCGCAAGCAGATCGAGCTGACGCTGGCCTATGCCAGCGGGGATCCGGAAGCCATCTACTCCGGGTTTTTGAATATCTGCATCGTCAGTCCGGACGCCGATCTGAAGGGAATGCGCGCCCGGATCGGAGAGCTGGCCAAGGAATGGTACTCCGAGCCCGCCCTGGCGGGACGCGTGCGGTTCAAAGTAACAGTAACCCAAACGATGATGGATCTGCTCTCCGTGGCGCGGCAGTACGGAGTGCTGGTGGACCGGGAAATGATCAAGTACATCCGCTCCACCATCCTGGCCGACGGGCTCGTTTCGCGCCTCTTTCCGGGCTTCGACCTGGCGCACGTCCTGAGGAAGGTGGTGGAGGATTACCTCGAGGCCGAGGCGCGCGCCAAGATTTTTTCCCGGGGCGGAGCGCTCTCCCTGCTGGCCGATC
Source organism: Bryobacteraceae bacterium (assembly GCA_035495815.1). GTDB lineage: Bacteria > Acidobacteriota > Terriglobia > Bryobacterales > Bryobacteraceae > DATJFH01. The sequence continues at coordinate 2,990 of DATJFH010000113.1, read as the reverse complement.
TGACGATCTGGATGCAGTCCGGCCCCGGCGGTCTTCTGCACGCGCTCAACATGCTGGACCGGGGCCAGTTCCGCGTCCGGGCAGGGGTCAGCCTGCCGGCCGACAAAGATTCCGCGCTGCGCATGCGGGCGGTGGGCGCTGCGATCATCTGGGCCCTGGCCATGCTGATGCTGGTGGTGGTGGGGGGGCCCGGCTGGTGGACACCCGTGCGATTCCCTGCTATTCTGGCAGCTTCATTTCTGGCTTTGTGGACGGCATGGCTGCTGCGTCTGCTGCAACGATTATCCTTCAAATGAAATAACGGAGGTTCTAAACGATGCGAGAATTGATGTTTTCGATGATGCGTCTGTCCTGCACGGTCACCATCTTCGGTATGGAGCAGGCTCAGAATGCCATGCTGGCTCCGGCGGATACCCGGGCGGCCCTGACTCGACTGTGCAATACTCTCGATTCCATGGCCGATGCGCTGGCCTCCAAACTGGACGGTCCCAAAAAGGCCGCGCTCGAGAGTATGTCGAACTCCCAGATGGACATGATCGAGAGAACCACTGACGCAGCCAATCTGGATGCGGTCAGTATGGACACCGCCGCCGATTTCATGAGGAAGACCAGTGAATCGTTGGCCAGCATCATGAACGGCTCCCCCAAGGGCAAAGCCGTGAACGGCCGGGCGGCCTAAGCTCGTCTCTTGAAAGAGACCATTCCCGGCTTTGCCGCTCCCCTTGCCGACCCCGAGGCCACATTCCAGAAATTCGGTATGCGCCCGGCTGGCATCTGGCGAAGCGCCGCGGCATCCCCCGCCGGGACCGAATCGCCGCCGTCCGCCCGCTTTCGCGCGGCTCTCGAAGAATTAGGCGGCTTGTACGCCGTCTTCGGCCAATTCCTCCAGTGGCGAGCCGACCTGTTGCGCACGGATTACCTCGGGCAGCTTCGTCAGATTCGGGTCTCAATTCCTCCCATCGCTCCTTCCGAGTTCGATCGCATCGTCGAGGCCGGGCTGGGTGCGGCGGCAGCGGCGGCTCTCGAGTGGGAAGGGGAGCCCTGCTGGAGCACCTTCGCCCGCTGCGCCTATCGGGCCCGCTACCAGGGGCGGATGATCGCCGTCCAGGTGGCCCGAGACCCGATTCCCAACGCCGCGTTCGAGAGCTTCGAGTCAGGGGTGAGACTCATCGAGGAGCAGAGTCTTCGGGAAGCGCTGCGGCCCGCCACGCTCGCGCAGTTTCGCGATTGGGTTCGCTTGAGCGATTCCCCCGCCCGCGAGCGCGCTCACCTGGAGGCCCTGCATTCGATTCGGGATAAGACACTGGTACAGTATCCGGCGCTGATTCCGGAACTCTCCACGCAGAAGGTTCTCTGCGTCGAATGGGTGGAAGGCCAATCCGTTGCGGTTCTCATGGCGCAGGGATCGGCGCTCTCAGTGCAGCGGCTGGCCGAGTGCGTGTTGGAGCAGCTTTGCACGGTCACCGCGCTCGATGGCGATTTCGATCTCGAGTCCCTGGCTCTGACGGCCGAAGGCCGCCTGACCGTCAGGCGAGCCAACCGCATGATCGCGATTCCCCCGCCGCTGGCCCATGCCGGTTTGAAATACATCTCGGCCGTCCTGGCGTCCAACGCGCCTTCGGCCGCCCACCTGCTGGCCCGGCTTTCGGACGGGGCCGGGAGCAACCTCGAGACCAGGCTGCTCGACGAACTGTCGAATCTGGAGCCGGAGTTGAAGGTGAACCTCCAGTTTCCTCAATCGGCCGCCATTTTCGAGGGAAACTGGCGCGCCCTCGCCCGGACCGGCGTGAAGAAACCGCTGTTCCTGGACGTCCTCCACCGCAACCTGGTAGCCGCGGGCTACTGGAGCGCGGAGAACTCGGCGTCCCCGGCGGCCACGACTGATTTCATCGCCGAAGCGCAATGGCCGGTCCTCGGCAAGATTCTGCGCGCGCGCGTTGGAGATTTGTCCAACCGGGAGACGGTTTCGGATTGGTTCATCGGCTCGGGAATGCTGTTCTTCGAGAGCCTCCGCCAGATCACGCGCCTGGCGGAAGGTCTGCGCGAGAACGACGTCTCCGTCGGTGTTGACGTACGTCAGGACGACGACGGGTCGAAGATCCATGCGCGCATCCGGTCGGGCATTCTCATCGGAATGCTGTTTATCGCCTTTCTGACCAGCGTGCGTTTTGCGATCGCCGCGGAGGGCGCGTGGCTGGTCGCGCTGTCGGCGATTGCCGTGGCCTCCGCGCTGGCGCTATTTTGGTTCGTCTCCCGATTCGATTGAGAAGCGGAGCACGGCGCCGCTGTTATGATTGGAACCGAATGCGCACCCGTCTCATCCTATCCTTCATTGCCGCCGCTTCGCTGACCGCGGCGCAGGTCATCGATCCACGCAATATCCGGACGGGCCTGACGATTCCCGACGAGGGGTACTCAGACCAGCCCTACATCGTCAAGACCGGCGACGGCGCCTGGTTGTGCGTCATCACCACCGGTCCCGGGAGTGAGGGCGCCGGCGGGCAGCATGTGGTCACGCGGCGCAGCACGGACATGGGCAAGACATGGTCCCCTGCCGTAGACATCGAGCCCTCGAACGGGCCGGAAGCGTCCTACGCGGTGCTGTTGAAGATTCCGTCGGGCCGGGTTTACGTCTTCTACAACCACAACACCGACAATCTCCGGCAGGTCATCGGAGACAAGCCCGCTTATCGCGACGGATTCGTGCGGCGGGTGGACAGCCTGGGCCACTTCGTCTTCAAATTCAGCGACGACAACGGACAGAGCTGGTCCGCCAAGCGGTACGACATTCCGATGCGCGATTTTGAAATCGACCGGAAGAATCCGTATGGCGGCAAGCTGAAGTTTTTCTGGAACGTCGGCAAGGCGTTCACGCTTGGCGGCGCGGGCTATGTTCCGGTGCACAAGGTAGGCGGCTTCGGAGAAGGTTTCTTCACCAGCTCGGAAGGCGCGGTGCTGCGCAGCGGCAACATTTTCACGGAGCGCGATCC
>DATJFH010000112.1:0-43513 GCA_035495815.1 Bryobacteraceae bacterium | reverse complement strand
CGGCAAAATCGATTACTGGAACGAAATCCTCGACAACGATACCTACAGTCCCTATTGGCAAGCCCGGAATCTGCGGACCCATATGAAGAACGTGAAGCCGGCCATGATGACCGTGGGCGGGTGGTTCGACGCCGAAGATCTATACGGCGCCCTGCGTCTCTACGGCGCGGCCGAAAAACAGAGTCCTGGGGCGAACAATTCACTGGTGATGGGCCCCTGGGTGCATGGGGGCTGGGCCAACGGGAATGGAGACCGGCTGGGCCCTGTTCCGTTCCACTCCAAGACCGCGGCGTTTTACCGGGACAATATCGAGTTTCCTTTCTTCCTTTATCACCTTAAAGGGAAGGGAGACCTGAAGCACCCGGAAGCCTACATGTTCGAAACTGGGCGAAACGAGTGGCACAAGCACGACGCCTGGCCTCCGCGCGAGGCCAGGTCGAAGACGCTGTTCTTCGCGGCCGGCGGACGCCTGGCGGACGCGCCGTCCACCGAGTCTGAGTCCTTCGACGAGTACCTGAGCGATCCCGACAAGCCGGTTCCCTACATCGGCGAGATCGCCCAGAACATGATTACGACTTACATGGTGGCCGACCAGCGTTTTGCTTCGTCGCGGCCGGACGTTCTGGTCTATCAGACCGAACCGCTCCCGGGAGACCTGCGACTCGCCGGTCCGCTGAAGGCGACACTCTATGTCTCGACCACCGGCAGCGATTCCGATTGGGTGGTGAAGTTGATCGACGTGTACCCGCCCGATTACCCGGACCCGGAACCGGAGCCTCAACCGCCCCTCAGGAGGCGCGACACCGCGCGCACGCCGCAGGCTGCCGTGAAGATGGGCAGTTACCAGCAGCTGGTCCGCGGCGAGCCCTTCCGCGGCAAATTCCGCAACAGCTTCGAGAAACCCGAGCCGTTCACGCCGGGCAAAGTAGAGAAGGTAGAGTTCGAATTGCCGGACGTGTATCACGCTTTTCGCCGGGGGCACCGGCTTATGATTCATGTCCAGAGCTCCTGGTTCCCGCTGGTGGACCGGAATCCGCAGAAATTCCTGAAAATCTCGAAAGCTCGCCCCGGCGATTTCATCAAGGCGACCCAGCGCGTGTACCGGTCGGGCAAAACGCCTTCCGCGATGACGGTCCTGGTTCTGGAGTGAGCCGGGGGCGAAAAAACGCCCTCAGCGGTAAGAAATTAGAGTATCTGGGCGTGCGGGGGAATCGTCAGATTTGACCGGGTCATGATTCGTGGGCAAAATTCATCATTTTCGCGGGCGGACCGGGACCTCCGGAGATTGAGAAGATGGAACGGCCTCCGGGAGGATTTTGAAACATGGATCCTGTGGGGGTGAGTGTCATCACCACTTGTCTGGTATTTGAAGCCAACGGCCTGGGAGTGAGCTGGGAAACCAGGGCGGGTTTGGGCTTGGTCGAAAGCATGGCAGTAGCGGCGCTGTAACAGTCGGAGCAGACCAGGATAGAACCGTCACCAACCGGACTCAGTTGGGAAGATCGACAGATCTTTTCGCACCCGTCGCAGCGAAGGTTGAGCTCGTTGTTGTAAAGACCTGTGCCACTGTCGTGTGTCACTCCCGTTCCTCCTTCTTCCAGCAGTGAGCAAGAATTCGGCCAAATAGCCCGACACTCTCTAGAGCGGTATTTGCGATCAAATCCCATCACGCTGTCTAGTGAAATTTGCGGGCTAAGTGTTTCTACTCATGCCCGGAGATCCTGAGCGGGTATGTCCGGCCGGCTTCGAGAAAAAGCCAGCGGCCGGCAATGCGACAAGGGGAGGTCCTTCCCTTATCGCAAATAACAGGGTTTAAAGGACTTGTCTTTCGTCCCAGTCCCGGGCAGCCGATTGCCGCTCCAACCAGGGCAATACTGCGGAGAATCAAGCCGACCACCTGCCGGAGTTGGCGCCCGAGGGGAATCCGTACATCAGACGACTCCGAACTGGCAGATCGCCGCCTGCCCACCGCGCCAGGGCGCCATTGCGCTGCCTCCCTCCGGCTCCTCTCTCCAGAACAGTAATGTCCGGGGTCGTCCCGGCGGCAAACGCAGTAGTTTTTACATCTTTAATTCAACAATTCTTACGATGGTCCCTCGGAGCCCGGCGAACCCGGCGCATCCTTTCCATCCGGATTGGCGACTGCCCGGGTGTGCCGCGGTCAGTCCCGACCTCGAGTGGAAGATAGCACTGATCAGGTCCTATACGTAGTACGCATAAGGCCAATCCTTTACGCCTTACAAGGACTAACCGCAGGCGACTTTAGTACGGAAATACTCTTTCAACCTAGTCTTCGTCGGCGAGCGCCCTTAGACTGTTTGTATGGGCGCAAAGCAATCGGACATGAATGGGATTCTTCGAATCGCTATCCGGCGAAGAATCTTTAGGGAATTGAGCGGACAGGATCTGATCGAGTACGCGCTCATGGCCGGCTTTGTGACGGTGGCGGCAGCTGCGATCATGCCCGACCTTTCCAGTAGTATCAATATCGTTTTCAGCACGGTCAACTCCATGATGATCCCAGCGGCGTCCAGTTAGCGGCGGCTCGTCGCCTACCCGGACCTTATCGGGAACAAAGGGCGCCCGGGCAGGGTCTAATTCGAACAGAATCCGGCCGGATATCTCAATTTCAGTCAGAAAGAGGTATCCAAGATGTTCGAACAAGCGTCGCTCGACACACGGGGAGTGCTGCGAAGTCCCTGGGCCATCACCGTTTCATTTGCGGGCCAGTCTTTGGCGCTCACCACGGGAATTCTGATTTCACTCATTCACACGGACGCGCTGCCGCGTGTTCTTTCGATCGCAACCATCACCACGCCGGGCAGGACTTTGAAACCGGCCTCGCCGCCGCCCGGGGTGCGCGCGATCGTGGAGAGGGCTCCGGCATTCACGCCACGTCTGGTCTTCCCCCTCGATAACCGAAAATCGCCGGTCGAGGCGGCTGCTTCTCGTGATTGGCTGCTCTCCGCCGGGGAGCCGCAGCCGGGCGCAATCGGCGAGGGGATGGGGGACTTGGGAGGACCCGGACTGCTGGGCATCCCGTCGCCGCTGGCCACCCAGGTGGCGCCACCGCCGCCACCCCCCGCCCAGACGGCGCCCAGGACGGAGAAACCGGCGCCGGCCAAACCGCTCATCGTGAGCCTGGGAGTCCAGGCGGCGAAGCTGACGCGGCAGGTAAAGCCTGTCTACCCGCCTCTGGCAGTTCAGGCGCGCATCTCCGGGACCGTCAGGCTGGCGGCAGTGATCGGACGGGACGGCTCTATCCAGAACCTGCAAGTGGTTTCCGGGCATCCGTTGTTGACCCCGGCCGCGCTCGACGCCGTCCGTCAGTGGCGCTACCTGGCGACCCTGCTTAACGGGGAGCCGGTGGAGGTCATTACCCAGATCGATGTGAATTTCACCCTTGACCGGTGAATTTACCTGTGGTCTCGCGCGGACGCGCCGCTTCGGATCCAGCTCGAGGGCTTTCGCCGGGAATTTCGGGATTCCATCCGCAGGATACGGCCTAGCCCGAGAAATGCCCGGGCGCAACTCGGATCGATCTTGCCGGCATGCATATAATCTTCGCGCGCGCCGTTAATCTCCGCCTGGCGCAAGTGCACCTACCCGAGATCCGCCCATAGCGCGGAATCGCCGGGCAGCGCTTTAACGCCGAACGAGGGGCTTTGAGAGCCTCCTGGATGAATCCGTGATGCGCCCGCGGGTCGCCGGGATCGGCGGAAACAGCCGTGCGGTGAAGTAGTGAGTATAACGGAAACGATTCGGGCGCCTGTAGACCTGCGGCCTTATAACCGTTTGCTTACTCCAATTTCATCGAAAGTCGACATCTCCGAATAAAGCGCAAGGGCGTTCTCCAGGATTGAGACCGCAAGCGCTGCTCCAGTGCCTTCGCCGAGCCGCATTTCGAGATCCAGCAGGGGCTTTCTCTGAAGCGCAGCCAACATCCTGTCGTGAGCCCCCTCGGCGGACCGATGCCCCACGATGAGGTAGCGCATTACCGAAGGTTCGAAGGCGCGAGCGACCAGAGCCGCCGCGCAACAGATGAATCCATCCACCATGACCGGCAGCCGGCGGGAAGCGGCTCCCAGGAAGAAGCCCGCCATCGTCGCGATTTCAAATCCGCCGAAGGCGCCCAGAATCGATAGCGGGTCCTTCGACTTCACGGCCGCGTCATGCAGCCGAAGCGCTCCGGCGATCACGCTGGCTTTGCGCGAAATTCCGGCGGAATCGAGTCCCGTGCCGGCTCCGGCGGCGTCGTCCGGGGGGCACCCGGTGAGCGCGCATAGCAGCGCGCTGGCCGACGTCGTATTTCCGATCCCCATCTCACCTACCGCCGCGATGTCGGCCTTCTGGCTGAGCACGCCGGCCAGCGAGATCCCGTTACGCAGCGCCTGCTCGGCCTGCGCCCGCGTGAGCGCCGGCTGCCGCGCAAAGTTGGCCGTACCCTGGCCGCATTTGTAATCCAGAGCACCGGGCTCCACCGGCCCGTCCACTCCGGCGTCCACCACTACCGTTTCAATGCCGAGACGGCGGCACAGGACGCTGATGGCGGCGCCGCCCCGCAGAAAGTTCCGGACCATCTGTGCGGTGACCTCGCGCGGGAACGCGCTGACGCCCTCTTCGGTCACGCCGTGGTCGGCGCAAAATAACGCCATCACCTTGCGATCGATGCGAGGACGCTCCACTCCCCGCATCAATGCGTATTCGAGAACCAGGGACTCGAGGCGGCCCAGGCTCCCAGGCGGCTTCGTGAGCGAATTCCAGCGCTGCCGGATTCGATGCTCGAGCGCCGGATCGGCAGTGTCCCGTATTTCAATATTCAAATTCAAGTGTCAGCGCCTCGAGATACATTTGTTGGAATTCCAGCGGACTGCGTCCCGCGATCAATTCGCAAAGGACCGCGTTCACGCCCGCATGAGCCACCACGGCAACCGGAGCCCGGGCGCGGCGGATCTCACGCCATGCCGAGGCGACCCGTTCCACGAAAAGATTCCATGGCTCGCCGTTCGGAGGTACAGCCGCGAACCAATCGCGGTCAGCTTGGGCGGCCAGATCGGGCCAGCCCTGTTGCACTTCGCTCCAGGAGCGCCCTTCCCAATCTCCGAGGCCGCGCTCCGCCAGGCCGTCGAGGATGTTGACGGGTTGTTTCGGAAAGAGTAACTCCGCCGTCCGTCGAGCCCGGCGCAGCGGACTGCCGAACACGGTTGCGACCGCGAAGGTAGCGGCAGGAACCGCCGCCGGGCCCAATGGCACATCTGTCCGGCCCAGCAAAACACCGGTCACTTCGGGCGCCCCATGGCGAATCAGATGGACTACACCCATGCCAGCACCGCCAGGGAGAGAGCCTCCGAGGTGACGCAAAGAAACCCCAGGCAGTCTCCCGTTACGCCACCCAAACGCGCCAGAAACCAGCGGCGAACCAGAAACAGCAGGGCGCCGTTCGCGGCGAGCAGTATCGGACCGGCGGGCCAACCCGCGAGAGCCCCCAGTGCGGCCGCCTGAATCGCGATCCAGAGACCGGCTCGGGACGGCAGAGTCGAAATGAAAGCAGCGCCAAGTCCGTCTCCGGCGGACCGGCTGGTCGCCGCCAGCAGAGCCATCTGAGAGCGCGAAATGCCGTACGCCGAGGCGAGGCTCAGCCATGAATGAGGGGGGATGAACGCCAAAGCCTGCCATCGCAGTATGAAAAAAGCGATCAATGCCAGCGCTCCGTGAGCCCCGATGCGGCTGTCTTTGAGGATCTGCCGCATTTGCTCGCGGGTGCGGTAGTTGCGAATGGCATCGCAGACATCCGCCAGGCCGTCTTCATGCAGGCCGCCGGTCAGTACGGCTAGCGCCATCATGGCCAGGACGGGTCCGAGTTTCAAAGGCAGGATCGCGGCGCAAGCCAGGCCGATCAGCGCTCCGACGATCGGGAACGCCCACGCCGCCTCACCCGGCTTGCCCGCTGGAGCGGGAACCGGAAGAATGGTGAGGAACTGCAGCGCGGCGCGCATTTCAGGCTACCCGCAAGGGCACTCCGAAGATCATCCAGTAGACTGCCGTCGCGCGTGCCGCCGCCTGCTGGTTGAGTGTTCCCGCCAGATCACGAAAGCGGCGCGCCAGGGCATTCTCGGGCACGATGCCGCAGCCAACTTCGTTGGTCACCAGAATGCATTGCATCGGCGATTCCGCGGCGGTCTCGATGAATTCCTCGAAGCTGGGTTCGAGGCCGCTCAGCAGAAGATTGCTCAGCCAGAGGGTAAGGCAGTCGATCACCAGCACGTCGAGCGCCCCTTGCTGAGCCAGGATGACGCGCGCCGGATCCAGCGGTTCTTCAATGGTGGTGAAGTCCGGACCGCGCTCCTGTCGATGGCGGGCAATGCGCTGCTTCATCTCGTCATCCATGGCTTGCGCCGTCGCCAGGAAGCCGCGCCGCGGGCCGGTTTGTCGGGCGAGCGAAAGAGCATAACTGCTCTTGCCGCTGCGGCTGCCGCCGCCGATCAGAACGATAGACAAGCGGTGAATTCCCCTTTCGGCGCGGCTGACAATTCATAGCGGGCGAGAACTACCAGCTTTGCTGCGTCCAGGCCGCGAACCAGCTCTTCTTCGGCAGCCGTCTCCCCCGGTCCCAGCAGCGCCGCCGAGACCGTGCCGCTGTGCGCGCAGGCTACTCCCAAAACGCCAGGACGCTTCGCGAACGCGGCAAACTCCTGCCATCGCGGATGCGGATAATAACTCTGCTGGATGGCGGCGCTTTCCGTGGCTACGCGAGCCAGGGCCGACGCATCCTGACGAACGATGCTTTTTTCGAGCCGCGCCAGCAGCTCACCGAACCCCGCGATCTCGGATCGTGAGTACGCAGGAACCGGCCGGCCGACGCTATCGACCGGAGGTCCCCCAAGATCGACGGCAATCACTCGCATCGGAGGATATGCCGCGCCGAGCGGCCGTAGGACCCGGCCACGCCGCTGGCTGAAGGCCACCGGACGCAGCTCGAACATGGTGGCGTCGGCGGCGGTCTCGGCCTGCGTCGTCCAAAGCGCGATGTCGTCCGCCGGGACCTGGCAGCCGCGCAGGTCCGCCACCGCGCGAATCGCGGCCACGCAATCGGAGGTCGACGATCCACAGCCTCTTCCCACCGGAGTCCGGCTATCGACGATCAGACGGATAGGTCCTGAACGGCCGGCGAGCTGCCGCCAGGCAATGCGAGCCGCCCTCAGGGCCTTGGTCTTCCAGGGCGGCTGAACCGTGTCGCCGGCCTGTTCGGAATAACGGACGGTCGCGCGGCTGGTGAACGGCGGCGCTGGAAGGGTGACCAGAAACGGCTCCGTATTCTGGTCATTCCGGATCACGCCCTGCAACAGTTCGCCGGCGTGGCCGATGCCGCAGCCCGCTCCATGAATTTGCTTATCGCTTCCAGAGCAACCAGACAAAGAAGGGTCCTCCTAGCAAAGCTGTGGTCACTCCAACCGGGATCTCGACCGGCGCCAGCACGCTGCGCGAAATCGTGTCGCACACCGCCAGGAACGCTCCGCCTCCGAACAGCGCCGCCGGCAGCAGCACCCGGTGATCCGCGCCCACCAGCCGCCGCAACAGATGCGGCACAATCAAGCCGACGAAGGCGATCGGCCCGGTCACCGCCGTCATCGTGCCGGTCAGCACGGCTCCGGCAATGAATCCTCCGATCGACAGGCGCCGGGTATCGACGCCGCGTCCTTCCGCCCAGGCGTCGCCGTAGGACAGAACATTCCACGTTCTGGCCCGGAGAAGAATCCAGACAAACACCGGCGCCGACACCACCAGCAGTACGAGCAGAGTGGAATACTCGACTGCTTCGATCCCGCCCATCAGCCAGTGTGTAATCTGGAACGATTTCGTAATCCCGGCCAGACTGTTGAGCAGCAGGACAGCCGCCAGGCAAATGCCGTTGATGGCGATACCCGTGAGCAGCAGCGTAAAAGTAGAGAACCGCCGGGTGGTCTGCGCCAGCAGCACTACCAGTACGATCACCAATCCGGCGCCCACCAGGGCGAACAACCACACCAGCGGGAAGGGCCGCTCCCGGTCCCCGGCCGTCGAGATGGCGATCACCGCCCCCAGCGAGGCGGCTGCCGAGACCCCCAGGTTCGACGGCGTCGCCAGCGCGTCGCGCAGCAGCGCCTGAAAGAGAGTGCCCGATACGGCGAGCGCGGATCCCGTCAGAAGAGCCAACAACGCGCGCGGCAGGCGCAGTTGCAGGAAGATGTTCCAGTCCGGCCGCTCCCTTCGCACGAGCTTCTGGTAGTCCAATCCCGAACCGCCGACGAGCGGGCACACCGCGAGCGCCGCCAGCGCAATCGCGGCGAAAACGATCAGCGCCCAGAACGCCCTTGAACGCAGCCCTGCATATAGTGGTTCACCCATAGTTCAAGAACACCCTGCCCTGTTCGTTCGTGTAGCGGTGGAACGGAACATGAAAAACGGCTTCCAGTTGTTCAGGCCCCAGCGCTCCGCCGGGGGACGCGTCCGCCATCAGCCGGCCTTCGTTCAATACCCAAACGCGATCGCTGCGTCGAGTGGCCAGATGCAGATGATGGGTCACGATCACGATCAATCTTCCCTGATCGCGAAGCATCGCCAGCAGGTCCCACAACTCGGTCTGATTTTCCGGATCCAGATGCGCGCCCGGCTCGTCCAGCAAAAGGATCGGAGACGCCTGCGCCACGGCCGCCGCCACCAGGACACGTTGTTGCTCCCCACCGCTGAGGCTCGAAAACCGGCGCTTTCGAAGAGGACCCAGGCGGGTCAGGTCGAGCGCGGTCTCGAGAGCCGCCAGATCCTCCCCACTCTCGTACAGTCCCCTGCCGTGAGGCGTCCTGCCGGTCAACACTACTTCTTCGACCGAGAACGGAATGTCGTCGATCCTCTGCTGCGGCACGTGAGCAGCCTGCAGGCACAGCTGCCGCCGGCTCATCCTCCTGATGTCCACATCGTGCAGCAGGCAACTTCCCTGGTACTCCGGCATTCGTCCGGAGATCACGTTGATCAGCGTCGATTTTCCGGCGCCGTTGGGACCGATCAGAGCCACCAGCTCCGGATGCTCCACGGCGGCGGTCACGGACCGGAGCACAGGCGTCGAGCCGTACGCGCAGGAGAGTCCTTCCAGGCGAAGGATACTCATCGGGGGGATTCCTGGCCCAGCATCTTCGCGAACGCCTCGGCGGCTTCGGCGATCCGAGGTCCGGGAACGACGAAGATATCGGCGGCGACGGCGTACACGTGTCCCGACCTGACGGCCTTCAAATCGCCCTGACGGCGCCAGAGTTTGACCACGTCCCGCTTGTGGGTTTCCGTCACGCCGACGGTGTCCGCCATATCGCCCATATCCACGATGATGTCCGGATCGATGCGCAGCACGGCCTCCACCGAGATTCGCGGATAGGTGACAGGAGAATCGGCGAGCGGGTTGCGTCCGCCGGCGCAGGCGATCAGCTCGTTCAGAAACGATCCCTTTCCCACAGCGACGATTCCTTCGAGCCGGCCGGGAGTCCGGCCGACAATAAAGAGCAGGCTCTTCCGCGGCTTGCCGGACGTGGCGCGGCGCAGCGATTCGAGACGGCTTCGGATCGACTGCTCCAGCCCGGCGGCCCCCGCCGTCATTCCCAGGGCGGCGCCGACTTCGCGTATCGACGTAAACGTATCTTCGAGGCTCGCATTCCTCAGGGCCAATGTTTTGACGCCCAGGCGCTGCAACTGCGCGGACACCTCTCCCAGTTGCTGATGAACCAGAACCAGGTCGGGCTTCAGCCGCACGATCGCTTCGATATTCGGACGAAGGTAGGAACCGACCTTCGCCACTGTTTCCACTTCCTTGGGATAGTGGCAGTGCGCCGAAACGCCGACCACCCGGTCGCCCGCGCCGATCGCGTACACGGTTTCGGTGAAGCTGGGAGCGGTCGAAACGACGCGGCGCGGTTGCGCCCGAAGCGCCAGAGCCGCTACGAACAGTATCAACAGCCTTCGCACAGGAACTCCCTCCAGACGGCCAACAGGCGCTCGTTCTCCCACCGGCGGCGCACGGCCACACGGATCCCACTTCCTTCACAGCCCGGCCAGCCCGTGCAATCGCGGATCAGAATGTTGCGCTGCGCGGCGAACCGGACGAGGGCCGCGGCATACGGGATCTCGATGTAGATGTAATTGGCTTCGGGAGGCCAGCTCCGGGCGCCGGGCATTGCGGCGACTTCCTGCAGGAGCCAGGCGCGCTCCTGCTGAACGAATTGCCGGGTCGCTTCCGCGTGGCCGCGGTCATCCAGCGCCGCCAATGCCGCCTGCTCGGCCAGCGTATTTACTGCCCAGGGCGGACGCAGCCGGGCGAGGGGAGCCACTGTGTCCGGATGCCCCACCAGCGCCCCGACTCGCAGGCCGGGGAGCGCATAAAATTTGGTGAGCGAGCGAAGCACCAGCAGGCGGGGAAACTCCGCCGTTCGTTCAACCAGACTGGCGGCGCTCGAAAAGTCGATGAAAGACTCATCGACCAGGATGGTTGCGTTCGACCGCCTCAGGAACGCGATGACGGCATCCACGCCGATCATGGCGCCGGTAGGGTTTACCGGCCGGGTCACGACGACGGTCCCCTCCGGGGGCCAGCCGGCGGAGTCGACGGCGCGGCAGAGCATGGCCTTCGGCCAAAGCCGGTGAAATTCGCCGAATACCGGGACGGCCAGATGGCCTTCGGGAAAATACGAGCAGAAGTCTCGCAGCAGATCCACGGCGCCGGCGCCCGGCAGGATCTGCTCTTCCGCGATTCTCCACTCCCTTGCCAACCGCCGGCGCAGGTCCGGAGAGCAGATCGAAGGATAGTGCGCGATGCGATCGACGGACGAGAGAATCGCCTGTTTCACCCGCGGCGAGGGACCTAGCGGATTGATGCTCGCGCTGAAATCGAGCACCTGCCGCCACGGAACGCCGTTCCGGCCGGCTGCCGCAAAGATGTCGCCGCCGTGCGCGATCTTCATGCCGACATCCATCCCAACAGAAGTACGAACAGGACCGAGGTCGAATAGACCAGCCGGCGCAGGGATCCGAAAAGATTCCATCGCAACGGCCGGGCCGCATCGCCCAAAAAATGTTTGGGAGAGGGGACGCCGCCGTAGACGTTGACGCCGCCCAGCCGCACGCCAAGCGCCCCGGCTACGGCCGCCTCCGGATATCCGGCGTTCGGACTCGGCTGCCTGTGGGCATCGCGTAGAGTGGCCTGAATGCTTCTCAGGCCGGAGAGGCCGGGCAGGAGCAGGGCGATGATCCACACCAGCAGCGCGGTTAGTCGCGCGGGGATGAGATTCGCAAGATCGTCCGTCCGCGCGGAAGCCCATCCGAACTCCCGGTAGCGTTCGTTGCGATGGCCGAACATACTGTCGAGCGTGTTCGTCACCTTGTAGGCGGCCATGCCGGCCGGCCCGCCGACAGCCAGCCAGAAGAGGGGCGCTATCACGCCGTCATTCAAGCTCTCGGCGACGGTTTCGAAGACGGCACGCGTAATCTCGGGCTCGTCCAGGTCCGCCGTATCGCGGCCTACGATCATCGCCACCGACGCTCGCGCCGCGCCGACATCCCCGGCCCGCAAACAGGCGATCACGGCGGCGGCGTGGCTGTCGAGGCTGCGCACGGCGAGAAACGAAAAAATCCAATAGATCTGAATCCAGGGCGACGGCAGGAACGCCAGCGATGCGGCAACGGTACCGCAAACCACGCCCGTTACGGTGAGCCATGTCAGTGCTCCGGCCACCCGCGCCGGAATTCCGGATGCCCGCCAGGCCTTCTCGGCTGCAGCGGCCAGCCGGCCGATTCCGGCCACCGGATGGGGAAGCCAGCGCGGATCTCCGGCGGCGAAGTCCAGCGCCACGCCGGCGAACAGTTCCATCGGCGTCACCATCATGCGAGCAGATCCTCCAGCACCGGCGCCTTCGAGTGCTCGACCAGCCACTGCGCGAGCAGTCCGTACGTCGCGAGCTTTTCGGGAACAGGCGGCAGGTCGATGCCCAGAGTTCTCCTCACCACTTCGGGATGCTCGAAAATACCGTGCAGGTAGGTTCCCATAACCCGGCCGGCGCACGCACCCTCGGGACGGCCGTCCGCCAGATGGGCGAACGGCGCTATCGCTTCCAGCATTTCCGTGCGGCCCATGTGAATCTCGTAGGCGGGAACCTGATCGAGGCCGGCGACCGACGCCCTGACAACCGTTGTGACTTTGGGAGACCGAAGAACCGTGCCGACCGGAAGGAGGCCCAGGCCCTCCACGCGGCCGAGGCTTGATTCCAGGTGATCCGGATCGTCAATGAAGGCTCCTAACATCTGATAGCCTCCGCAGACGCCGACAATCCGCGCCCCGCCGCGGTGCTGTCCGATAAGCCACTCCGACAGGCCGCGCTCGCGCAGCCAATTCAGGTCCTCGATCGTGTTCTTGGTTCCGGGAAGAAAGATCGCCTGAAAATTCCCGGCGCCCGGTTTGTCGATCCAGGCAATCCTTGGAAACAGCCGGAAGTCCGTGAAGTTCGAAATTCGCGGCAAACGGATTACAGCCACGGGCGCGCCGTCGTCCGGGGCGCTGCCGGAGATGGCGACGCTGTCTTCTTCATCGAGCCGGAGGTCGGGCAGGAACGGAAAGACGCCCAGGCAAGGAATTCCCAGACGCTTCTCGAGGAAGGCCACGCCGCCCTCGAAAAGCCGGGGATCGCCGCGAAAGCGGTTTACGGCGAACGCGCGAACCAGCTCACGCTGGCCGGCCGGAAGCAGATCCATGGTTCCCACCAGCGAGCCGAAGACACCGCCGCGCTCGATGTCGGCCACCAGCAGTGTCTTCGCGGCGACGGCCTGCGCGAATCGCAGATTGGTGAAATCACGTTCGAAGAGGTTCACCTCCGCCACGCTGCCGGCGCCTTCGCAGACGACAAAATCGAATTGCGACGCCAGTCTTGCAAAGCCGCCCAAGGCGATTTCCATGAGGTCGGCCGCATGCTCATAGTAGTCGCGAGCTTCGACGTTGCGCCACACCTTCCCGAGGCGGATCACCTGCGACCCGGTCGACGAATGCGGCTTCAACAGTACGGGATTCATGTCCGCCATGGGCGGCAAGCCGCACGCCTCCGCCTGCATGGCCTGAGCCCGTCCGATCTCTCCGCCTTCGATGCAGGGAAAAGAATTGTTCGACATGTTCTGCGCCTTGAAGGGCGCAACGCGAACACCGCGGCGGCGCAACAGGCTGCAGAATGCGGCCGTGAACCAGCTCTTCCCGGCATGGGAAGCCGTGCCGCCGATAAAGAGAGGACCGGGCACGTTATTCGCGGCCTCCGTGCTCGTCGCGCCATTGCGCGACGCCGCGCGTCACGGCGTCGAACGCGGCGCGGCCGATGGCCGCTCCGGCCGGCGTGTGCTTCCCCGAGTATGACGCCGGCGCGCCCTTTTCCGGCCAGGCAATGGCGATGGAATCGGTTCCAGTGCCGGTTGCGGCCGCTCCCGAGACGATGCTGCGCGTCCCGCTTTCGAGTACTGCAAGCGTCTTGGCTTCCGAGGCGAGACACAGTCCTTCAAGCGCCGCCTCCGTGGTGAGAGGCAGGCTTACGCATATCAAGAGATTGATGGTCCCCAAGGACGATTTGCCAGCAGGATCTCCAGCCCGCAACGCGTTGCTCAGCCCGACCGTCCCGAGCGCCCACGCCCGGCAATCCTGCTCTTCGGCGCCGCTCTCGACCGAGAGCAGAGCAGGCCGGCTGGTCATGAACCCGACCGCATCGCTCAGGCCCTCCAGGTGCAACCTGGAGCGCATCCAATCCGCCGGGTCGTCGACACCGGCGATCTCATCCGGATGCAGATGAAGCCAGGCGGCCGTCCGGGTCCGCTGAAATCCGCCGTTGACGACGCACCAGCTCAGGATGCTCCAGGGTTCGTTGAAGCTCGCGATGAGCCAGCGTGAGCGCCGCTCCAGCGTGTAGGGAGCGGCTACCATGCCCGCGACCATCGGGGACCCTGGCGATCCTCGCCTCGCAGCCGGGCGTCTTTGCCTTCGGCGCGGTCGATCTGCCGCGCCAGCAGCCACAACACATCGGAGAGGCGATTCAAGTACCGCAGCACGTTCGGCTGCAGAGCAAGACCGCTCTCCATCAGCCCTACGATCAACCGCTCCGCCCGCCGGCAGACGGTTCGGGCGACATCGTAGGCGGCCGAAGAAGGGTCCTCCCCCGGCAGCGACCAGTCGTCAAGAATTCCGGGCAGCGCCTCGATGCGGTGCGCGTGCGCCGTCAGCGCATCGACCATCGCATCTTCGATCGCCGGAATGCCCTTCGGACTCTCTGGCGGAGTGGAAATCGCCGAAGCTACTTTGAACAGCTCCTTCTGAATCGCCTTGGTCAATTGCCGGATCTCCTCGCTGGCGCAGATCGACCGGGCGAACCCCATGCTGGAAATCAGCTCATCCAGAGTCCCGTAGGCCTCGACCCGCGGCGAGGATTTCGAGACCCGTATGCCGCCGGAAAGTCCGGTCTGGCCGCCGTCACCTCTGGTCGTTACGATCGACATAGCGCTCCTCTCTAGCGGAAATTCATTCTCAGGCCGGAGATCCAGAGGATCCCCGGCGTTCGAAATCCGGTTTCGTAGTATTCGCGGTCCAACAGGTTATCGATTTTGAAATACGCTCGCAGCGCCTGAGTGTCCTTGGCCCAAATGACGCGGCTGAAGACGGCGTCGATCTTGGTCAGCGACGGGTACAGGTAGGCCCGCGTGCGGCCGGCGGCGGACAGCGGATTGAAGTAGCTCGATGCCTGGTACAGATCCAGCGTCACCTCGTTTCTTTTCCCGATCCGCTGGTTGGCCACCAGGGTGAACGTGTGGGCGGGCATGGCGAAAGTCCGGAAGAAGCCCCGCACCTGCACATCCTGGTCGGTATTGGCGTTGGTGTAAGTGTAGGATGCGTTCAACGACAGCGGGCGATATGGTTTCGCTTCCGCGGAGAGCTCAACACCCCGTGAGATCCCTCCGGCGGCGTTGAAGTAGCCGGATGTCCGCAGAAACGGATCGGTCTGAGGCCTGACTACGGCGGAGGCGGAGTCGAACAGGATCGTCTGGACGATACGGGTGTAGAAATACGTTCCGCTGACGCGAATCTTGTTTTGGGCGAAATACTGATCGACGCCCATATCGAACGAGTTGTAGCGGTCGGGCGCGAGCCGGGGGTCTCCGAATGGCGAGAAGATGACTCGAGCGGTCGTCGAGTTGAAAAAAAAGCCGGAGCCGAATCTCTCGGAAAGGGCCGGCGCGCGGTACGAGTTTCCGGCATGCGCTCTGAGCTTGGTACCGGTCTTGGCCGCGAAGTAGGAGAGCGCCGCGTCTCCGGTCAAAGCACGCGGAGGCGATGCCAGCGGGATGGCCGCGTAGTTGTTGGCGGTTCCGGTAGTCAGGAAGCGGGGCCGCTCGAGGTCGAAACTCTGCGACCGGCCGGAGAACGAAATCTGCAACCGCTGTTTGAGCAATGCAAGCTGATTCTGCAGGTAAAACGCCTTCGAATTTTGCAGTGCCCTGGTTTCCGTGGAGACACGATTCGGTCCGGGCAGGCGGTTGTCGTCCGCGTTGAAATAGCTTTCCCGTTCGAACTCGAACCCTCCGGAGATGGTCTCCCAGGGTTGGATGCGGAACGTCGCTCGCGAATCAACGGTATCGACTCCGCCGGTAAACTGGCTGCGATTGGGAACCACGGGCTGCGTTCCGATTCCGGCCGGTCCATTCTGAAAGACGCGGTTGGTATTCACGCGCTGGTAATTCACCTGCCAGTCGAGCAGCGCGTTCACCGTCTGTTGCAGCTTGAAGAGTCCGGAATACCATCGGGAAGCCCGGCGATTATCGGGGTCATCGCGGCTGGGAATGAAAGTCGCGTCACCGGGTTGTATGGGACGACCGGCAAGGCTGTTCTCAACCTGGGACCTGGCGAGCGGCACGGCTGCGACGATGGTCGCATTGGGGATGTTGGCGGCCGGAAGGCCGGCGGCCGTGGGACTCGAATTCGGCTCGACAAAATCATCCGAGCCGAAATAACGCACGCCGGCCGAGACGCCTGCGCCCAAAATATAGCGGGCAAAGCCCTGGGCTCCCGTGCTCCGCGCCCGGTCATGCCCGTCGACACCGGACATCACGTTGAGATGAAGGAGTCCGCCGCTGTAGAGCAGCCGATTGTCGAGGGCCGCGCTGCCCACGCTGCCCCGGCCGCGCAGCAATCCCAGGTTGCCGCCCTCCACCTGAAGATCCGCGTGCAGCGGGGCGCCGCCCTGGTCGGTAACCACGTTGACCACTCCGCCGACGGCGTTCGTGCCGTAGAGGGACGAACCGGAGCCGCGGAGCACTTCCACGCTCTCCGGATTGATGATATTGAGATTGCCGAGGAACGAGCTGGCGTCCGCCTGGGTAGTGGCCACATCGCGGAATCGCATTCCATCGATCAGCACGGCCGTGGCGCTGGGACCCAAGCCACGCGACCGGATGGACGTGGACTGTCCGGGGCCGCCCAGATTTCTGACCACTAAGCCCGGAGTATTCCGGACGGTCTCGCTCACGCTGTACTCGTCTCTTGCATCGATCTCGGCCCGGCTGATCACGCTCACGGCCTTGGCGATCTGATCCATCGATTGAGCGCCGGCTTCGGCGGTAACGACGACCGACTGCCGGACTCCTTCAACCTGTAGTTGAACGTCGACGGTCCGGCCGGCGCCAGGCTGGAAGTCGACCGGCACGGTCGTCTGGCGGAAACCCTCGGCGACAGCCTGAATCAGATAGCGTCCGGCCGGAATGCCTGGAAATTCGAACTCGCCGTTGACGGTCTGAGCCTGGCCGATACGGTTGGAATTCGCCGAAGCGAACAGCGACAACCGGGCAGCCGCAACCGGCCGGCCCTGAGGATCGAGGACAACGCCTCGAAGCGGAACCGGGGATTGACCGAGAAGCGCGGTTTCGCAACCTATCGTGAGAAACAGAACTGCGTGGAGAGGCCGGGCGTTCATGGTGCTCCTCCCTAGAGAGCAATCGTGAATACGACCGCATGGCGGCCGTTCCAGGCAGGTCTTCGGACTTGTGGGCTGGAGCCTACTTGCCGCGGCTTCCCGACCGGAACCGGTCAGTGCCAATGGTGCGGCGTTCGTTCCCACTTACCGCTGCGGGGCAGTCCCGGATTTGCACCGGGTTCCCTTTTCAACGCTGTCGCCAGCGTACCTCGGAGCCATCAGGATAACACATCCTCCGCGCGGCGCATCCGCGCCGGCGAGGGGTCGAAGGGAAGCGGGGCGCTGTTCGAGAATCCGTATCGGACCCGCCCCGTTCGGTTCCCTCCGATTACTCCACGCTGAAGACCAGCAGGGCGTGGCCGGCTGCGATTCCTATGTACTGCTTTCCTTCGTTCATGTAGCTGATGGGGTTGGCTACGATACCGCCGCCGGTTTCGAAGCGCCAGAGCAGGCTGCCCTTTTTCGCATCGAGCGCGAAGAAGGAACTGGAATTCGAGCCGAACACGAGGCCGCCGGCGGTAGTCATCAGGCCGGCGTGGGACGGGGAATGGAGGCGGTACTCCCAGCGCATTTCACCCGTGCCGACATCGAGCGCGCGGACGGCGCCGTAGGGCTCCTCCTCTTTGTAATCGCGCTGCCCGCCGCCGTTGAAGAAGGCGCCGGCTTTGTACTCGGCCGCGCCCCGGTGATAAATGGCGCCCTGCTCCTTGACGTTGACGTAATAGAGTCCGGTCTGCGGACTGAAGGTGGAGCTGTACCAGTTGGAGCCGCCGGCCAGACTCGGCCACAGTAGCGTACCCTCGGGAGTCGGGTCGGTCTTCGGCAAGCGCATCGGCCGGCCCGCTTCATCGAGGCCGCTGGCCCAGGTCTGCTTTACGTAGGGGCGCCCGGCGATGAACTTGCCGCTGGTGCGGTCCAGCGCGTAGTAGAAGCCGTTGCGGTTGGCCAGCACCACCATTTTCCGCTTCTGCCCGCCGACGGTCGCGTCGGCCAGGATGGGGGTCTGGGTGGAGTCCCAATCGTTGACGTCATGAGGGGTGTATTGGAAGTGCCACTTTTTGGCGCCGGTATCGGCATCGAGGGCGATCAGGCAATCCGAATAGAGGTTATCGCCGGCGCGGACGTCCCCATTCCAGTCGGGTCCGGGATTTCCAGTGCCCCAGTAGACGGTGTTGGACTCGGCGTCGTAGACTCCCGTCACCCAGGTTGTGGCCGAACCGGTCTTCCAGCTTTCGCCGGCCCAGGTTTCATTACCGGGCTCGCCCTTGGCCGGAATGGTGTTGAAGCGCCAGAGGCGTTTGCCGGTCTTGGCATCGTAGGCGTCGATGAACCCCCGGGTTCCGAATTCACCGCCGGCCATTCCCATGATGATCTTATCCTTCACGGCCAGGGGAGCGCCGGTGCTGGAATAGCCCATTTTGTAGTCGGCCATGGTGACATCCCAGCGGATGGCGCCGGTACGCGCGTCGAGGGCGATCAGATGCGCGTCGGTGCTGCCGTAGAAGACGGTATCGCCGAGAATCGCCAGGCCTCGGTTCACGCGTCCGCAGCAGAGACGAAGGTCGGCGGGCAGGTCGATTTTCCGGTAGGACCACAGGACGCGTCCCGTCCTGGCGTCGAGCGCCGTCACCGTATTGGTGGGCTCGGTGATGAACATCAGGCCGTCCACGACAATGGGCGAGGTTTCGAGCGTGTCCAGCTCGTTCATCTGCCGCATCCAGGCGATCCTGAGTCTGGAGACATTGCCGGCATTGATCTGATCGAGGGGCGAGTAGCGGTGGCCGGTGTAGTCGCGCGAGTAGGTGAGCCAGTTGCCGGGCTCCTTGTCGGCGTCGCGGATGCGCTCGAAAGGCACGTTGACTTGCGCCAGCAGCGCCGCCGGAATCAGCAGTGAAATACAGGTCTTCATTTCCCCTCCTTCATCGACGCCAGGTAGGCGACCAGGTCGGTTACTTCTTCATCCGAGAGCTGACCTTTATAGGACGGCATGGGGGATTTTTTGCGCTGTTTATCGATTTTTGAAACTTCGTGTTTCCAGAACGAATAGGAACGGCCGGCGTCATCGCGGATCTGGATGGAGAAGGAGTCCTCATTGAGGCGGATGCCGTTCACGGTCTGGCCGGTGTTGGTTACTACGGTTGTCAGCAGATACCCGTCGGGCAGCGCAGCCTGGGGATCGAGCAGGGATTCGCGCAGGTAAGCCGCGCTGCGGCGGCTGCCGATGTTGGTCAGCTCGGGACCCGAGATTCCGCCTTCGCCTTTGATGGCATGGCAGCCGGCGCAGTTCCCTTTGGTCTTGTAGATCTCCGCGCCGTGCGCAGGGTTGCCCGGGACCGGCTTCTGAGAAATTTTTCCCAGGGAGCGCACGTAGGCTGCCGTCTGCTGCACTTCGCGGTCCGACATGGAACCGGCACCGGGCATCTCCGTGCCGCGAATCCCGTTGTTGATCACTTTCACCAGCGCCGCGTCATCCGGCGCGCGGGAGAGCTTGGCCTGCGTCAGCATCGGGCCGCGACCGCCTTCGCCTTTGGGGCCGTGGCAGAGGGCGCAGTGATTCTGGAAGAGCTTCTCGCCGGCCGCGAGGTCGGACCGCCCGGTGGGGAGCTTTGTTTTCGGCTCGGCCACGGCTGCCAGGGCAGCCAGGGTGAAAAGCAGGAATGAGACCGAAAGTTTCATAGACCGCGAATTATAGCAGGTCACCGGGATGCCCCTTGACAGGCCGGCTGCGAATGGACATCCGGGAACGCCTGCCGCACGCCGCGGCATAGCGGCCGTTCCGGTGACGAGTGAACCGGATTATCCCGAGCCGGCTTGTGCCAGCCCGCTTCGGGAATTGCTCGCGGCAGAAGGCCTAGACGGCGCGAATGATCATGAAGCCATCCGAATGCGAAACCTCAAAACGCCCCTCGCAACGGCAGTTAAGCAGCGCAGCTGCCGCCGCTCTGATCCGGGCGGGGAACCGCGTCGGGTCGGCACTGTCCCAATCTGTACCGAAAACCGTGGAGTCGGAAGCGTGAATGGTTAAGGTGACGCGCCCGTCGTACCCACCTTCGTGCAGATCAACGTGCACTACACCGCCGCCTTGTAGTTCCGCGTGCTGTTCGCGTATGGCGGCCTCACATGCGTCAAGGAACTGCGACCGGGTTGGGTATGGGATATCCACCAAGTTGATACTACTCGATGGCCGAAGTAGGTGCAACAGTGAGAAGGCCGTTCAGCAGCGCCCTAGACCAGCTGTTTCTGTCTTCACTTCTTACGGTTCTCCTTGATGCGTGGACCCTCATCGATCGCTCCTGGCGCGGCGCAGGTCGCGCCGGCGCGATGCGGCGCGCGCCGGCCATGCGCCATCAATCGAGGCTTCTCCGATGAACAACCTGCGTATCGTAAATCGCCCGACGGTCGTTCTCGAGCAGGCGAATCAACCGGGCGTCGATAACGGGCAGATTCACCGCGCGTCCGATCGCCTCGACGCTGCCGCGCGATTCGTTGTGAAGGAAATAGCCGCCGCCGCGGAGCATGGACCGAAGGTTGGACAGCGCCAGCGCCAGTTCCGCGTCGCCCAGGTAAAGCAGGACATTGGTCGCCACCGCCAGATCGTAGCCCGGCGCGGATTCGTCCCGTTCCGTCACCACATCCAGCCGGTCCGCGGTGATCCGCCGCGCAACCGCCGCCGATACGCGAATGATTCTCGATACCGGATCGGGCCGATCCACTGTACCGATCGCGCGGCCGAACTCCTCATGATAGCGGCTGTACTCTTCCGGGCCCTCCCGTTTCCGGACCGATAACGCGGGCGGCTCCGATTGGGCCGCGCGCAGGCGCTCGACCACGTGTGGATTGATGTCGACGCAGTGGATCCGCAAGTGTTCCCGCGAAGAGAGCCCGAGCTGCAGCACGGCGTCGGCGATGGCATACGGCTGCAGGCTTTGGGGCGGAAGGGAATCGTCGAGCCCGGTCCGCGGCGCGAAATCCAGACCCGGGCCGACGATGAGAATCCGGTTGAGCCGGAGCTTGCGATCGGCCGCGAGGCGCTTCAGCGCAAGATAAACCGGGAAGTTGGCGTCCATGGCGCTGTCGCTGCTCAGGCCGCGAGTCCGGTAGAGCGACGCGACGAAATCGCGCCTGTCACTCCCTTCCCGTTCCAGCGATTTCACTTCCTTCTCGTAGAGGAAGCGCATGGCCCGCCGGAATTCGCCGCCGATCCGGCCTTCATCCTGTGACAGGCGGCAGAAATACGACAGCCTCTCGTCGCGGAGGCCGGTGGCCTGGCAGGCTTGCACAAAGTCGCGGATACGGGTCCGGACGACCGCCGGGATGTCTCCGCTCTTCACGAAGTCGCGCGCGCCGAGCACGGGTTCGACGGACGGCGTCCGGGTGAAGCGGCGGCCCTGAAGCACATAGTAGACCAGGGCGTCCTGCTCGCCGGAGCTCAGCCTGTCGTTCAAGTCCCGGACCAATTGCCGCCGGAAGAGCTCGAACTCGACGGCGCTGCCGATGCCCGGAAGAAACGCC
This sequence comes from Bryobacteraceae bacterium, assembly GCA_035495815.1. Classification (GTDB taxonomy): domain Bacteria; phylum Acidobacteriota; class Terriglobia; order Bryobacterales; family Bryobacteraceae; genus DATJFH01. The sequence goes on along the minus strand of DATJFH010000112.1, from coordinate 21,998 downwards.
AGCGCTTCAGAGGGCAGATCCTCGAAGCGCACGGCCGAGGCGCCCGCGAGGGCGTCCGCGAGGAGTAAGCCCAGCAGGATGGAGGCGCAAATCATCGGGCGCCGCGGGAAAAGCGCGACGGCCCGGGCTACTTGCCCGACAGCCATTTTACGCTGACGGGCTGCGTGTAGTTGCCGCACTGCATGCTGTCGGTAACGCCGGACGAGATCAGCGCGCAGGCGTTATCGTGGGCCGTGCGCAGGGCCTGCTGCTCGGTCGCGGCCGACGCCGTGCGACAGGCGCTGCGTCCTTGAAACTCCATGCAGACTTCCACGCGGTACTTTGTCGCGCCGGCGGACATGGTGGTATACACGACCGCTCCAAGCACGACAATGCAAAACAGGATTCCGAGCACGACCGACTTCTTCACAGAAAGAAATTTCCCATCTGGCGGAACTTGGTGTAGCGCTGCTCGATCAGTTCTTCGGGCGAGAGAGCCTGCAGCTGATCGAGCGCGGCTCGAAGAGTCTCGCGCAGGTTGGCGGCCGCCGCGTCGGGATCGGTATGGGCGCCTTCGGGTGGCTCGGGGACGATGCCGTCGATCAGACCGAGCCGCAGCAGGTCGGGCGCGGTCAGCTTGAGGGCGGTGGCGGCTTCCTCGGCGCGGGAGGCGTCGCGGTAAATGATGGCGGCGCAGCTTTCGGGCGAGATCACGCTGTAGACGGCGTTCTCCAAAAGGTACACGTGATTGCCGACCCCGAGGGCGAGGGCCCCGCCGCTGCCTCCTTCGCCGATGCAGACGCAGATCACGGGGCTCGACAGGCGGCTCATCTCGCGCAGATTGCGGGCGATCGCTTCCGCCTGGCCGCGCTCCTCGGCGTCGATACCGGGATAGGCGCCGGGCGTGTCCAGGAAAGTGAGGATGGGGCGGCCGAACTTGGAGGCAAGCTGCATGACGCGGATGGCTTTGCGATAGCCCTCCGGCTTCGGCATTCCGAAGTTGCGATGCAGCTTCTGCTTCGTGTCGCGGCCCTTCTGCTCGCCGACCACCATGATGGGACGGCCCTCAAAAAAGGCCGAGCCGCAGACGATCGCCGGATCGTCGGCAAAAAGGCGGTCGCCATGAATCTCCTGGAAATCGGTAAACAGCCGCTCGATGTAGTCGAGCGTGTGAGGGCGCTTGGGATGCCGCGCCAGCTGGACACGCTGCCAGGCAGGCTGGAGCGCGCCGTTCACGGGGGCGGCCGGGGCCACCGGGGCCACGCCAACTCCGTTTGCGCTTTCGGCCAATTCGGATTCCGACAACGTCGATTCCGGTTCCATGGTTCAACTCGCCAGCACTTCCATCGCGTCCGCGCCGCAGATCTTTTCCAGCGCTTCCCGGAATTCGCGGTCGGGGCGCACTCTCGCCGGAACATCCAGGATAACGGAAAAATCGCGCGGAAGCTCCAGCCGGAAGCGGACCTCGGTTTCGCCCGGCTTGTCCTGGAACAGCCGGCGCAGGGCATCGGCGGGTTCCGCGCCTCCATTTCGGCCGAGCCGCACCTTGATGGAAATCAGGGAAGGCAGCGGCACCCGCGCCACCTCGAGCGGCACGACCTCCTGCACGGAGATCTTCGGCGGCGCGTTCTCCTCCGGCAAAACCAGCCCGCGAATGAGCACGGCCCGGTCCTCCTCCAGCATCGGCGCCAGACGCTCGTACTGGGTGGTGAACAGCAGCGCTTCCACCGACCCCGAGAGGTCCTCGAGCTGCATCGCCGCCCAGGGCTTCCCTTCCCGGTTGCGCTTCTTCTGGATCGTGGTGAGAACGCCGCAAATCGCGACTTCGACGCCCTTGTTCAGACCTTCCAGAGTGCCGCTGTTGTGGGTCGCCAGGTCCTTGATCTTCTCGCGGTACTGATCGAGCGGATGGCCGGTGACATAGAAGCCGAGCATCTCTTTTTCGGCCGTGAGCTTGTCCCTGGGAGGCCAGTCCGGCACATTGGGAAGCGGCTTCTCGGGATGCTCTTCGGCCGCGAATTCTCCGCCGAACAGACCCACCTGCCCGCTGAGCCGATCCTTCCAGGCGCTCTGCCCGCACTCGATCGCCGAATCGACGGCCGCGAACAGCTGCGAGCGCGTTCCCTCCAGGTCGTCCATGGCGCCGGCCTTGATGAAGCTTTCGATCATGCGCTTGTTGACCGCGCCCAGATCCACCTTCTCGCAGAACTGGTAGAGAGAGCGGAAGCGTCCGGCATCCTGGCGGCCGGCGCGAATCGCCTCTACGGCGGACTGGCCCACGTTCTTGATGGCGCCGAGGCCGAAGCGGATGGCGTCGCCGTCGGGGGTAAAGCTCCAGTCGCTCGAATTGACGTTGGGCGGCAGCACCGTGATGTTCATGTCGCGGCATTCGTTGATGTACTTCACCACCTTGGCCGTGTTGCCGGTTTCCGAGGTCAGCAGCGCGGCCATGAAATCGAGCGGATAATGCGCCTTGAGATACGCCGTCACATAAGCGAGGTACGCGTAGGCGGCCGAGTGCGACTTATTGAACCCATAGCCGGCGAACTGCTCCATGAGGTCGAAAATTTTCTCGACCTTCTTCTGGTTGAATCCTTTCTCCAGGGCGCCTTTGACGAAACGGTGGCGCTGCGCGGCCATCTCCTCGGCTTTCTTCTTGCCCATGGCGCGCCGCAGGATGTCGGCGTCTCCCAGCGAATAGCCGGCCACCACGTTGGAGATCTGCATCACCTGTTCCTGATAGAGGATGACGCCATAGGTCTCTTCGAGGATGGGCTGCAGGACGGGCAGGTCGTAGGTAATGGCGCGGCGGCCGTGCTTGCGGTCGATGAAGTCGTCCACCATGCCGCCCTGCAGGGGGCCGGGGCGGTATAGCGCGTTCAGCGCCGTCAGGTCCTCGATGCGCGTCGGCTGGTAGCGGCGCAGAATGTCGCGCATGCCGGAGGATTCAAACTGGAAGACGCCGCTCGTGAAGCCCTTGGAGAAGATCTCGTAGCTGGCCGCGTCGTCGAGGGGCAGCTCCTCCAGCGCCAGCTTGACACCGCGGTGACGGGCAATGAGCTCGAGGGCGTCATTGATGATGGTGAGCGTCGTCAGGCCGAGGAAGTCCATCTTGAGAAGCGCCAGCTTCTCGAGACCGTTCATGTCGTATTGAGTGACCACCTCCTCGCGGCTGGTGCGGTAGAGCGGCACCAGCGTTTTCAGCGGTTCGGGCGAAATCACCACGCCGGCCGCGTGCACCGACGCATTGCGGCACAGGCCTTCGAGCCGCTGGGCCACTTCGAGCACCTCGGCCACGCGAGGGTCCTTTTTGGCGGCCTCGGCGAATCCGGGCTCGGCTTTGAACGAATCCTCCAGGTTGATGTTGAGCACGTTGGGGACGAGCTTGGTGATACGCTCCACGTCCGCGAAGCTCATGTCGAGCACGCGGCCGGTGTCCTTGATGGCGGCGCGGGCGCCGAGCGTACCGAACGTGATGATCTGGGCGACCTGCTCCCGGCCGTACTTCTCGGTGACATACTGGATCACCCGCCCGCGCCCGTTGGTGCAGAAATCGATGTCGATATCGGGCATGCTGATGCGCTCCGGATTGAGGAAGCGCTCGAACAGCAGGCCGTACTGCAGCGGGTCGATATCGGTGATCTCCATGGCGTAGCTGACCAGGCTGCCGGCGGCGGATCCGCGGCCCGGTCCGACCGGAATGGAGTGCTCTTTGGCGAAGCGGATGAAGTCCCAGACGATGAGGAAGTATCCGGAGAACTTCATCTGCTGAATCATCCGGATTTCGCGCTCGAGCCGCTCGATGTAGTCCGGGATGTCGAATTTCAAATAGCCGGAGGCGCGCAGGGTTTCGAGGCGGGGGCGGCGTTTTTCAAAGCCCTGCCGGGCCACGTAAGCGAAGTAGCTGTCAATGGTCTCCCCGGACGGCACGTCGAATTTGGGGAAGGGCTGCTTGACCTTTTCCAGCTTCACATTGCAGCGCTGCGCGATTTCCCAGGGGCGGTTCACGGCGTCTTCCAGCTCGCCGAACAGCTTCATCATCTCGTCGCGCGATTTGATGTAGAAATCCGGATGATCCCAGTGCATGCGGTTGGGATCGCTCATGGTCTTCCCGGTCTGGATGCACATCAGGATCTCGTGCGCGCGGGCGTCCTCCCGGCGCAGGTAGTGCGAATCGTTGGTGGCCACCAGCGGGATGCCGGTCTCGTGCGAGAGCCGATTCACGAGCGGGGTGAGACGCTTGTCCTGCTCCAGGCCGTGATCCTGGATCTCGAGAAAGAAATTGTTCGCGCCGAAGATGTCGGTGTAGGTGTACGCCATGCGGCGAGCTTCGTCGTAGCGGTCGGCGAGGATGGTCTCGTTGATGTCGCCGCGGAGGCAGGCGGACATGGCGATGAGTCCCTTGGAGTGCTGCGCCAGCAGGTCCTTGTCGACGCGCGGCTTGTTATAGAAGCCGTCCAGATAGCCGGTGGAGACGAGGTCGATGAGGTTGCGGTAGCCGTCCTGGTTCTCGCACAGCAGGACCAGGTGATTGTAGCGGTCCGTGCGGGAGCGCGTCTTGTGGCCTTCCTGCGAGACGTACATCTCGCAGCCGATGACCGGATGGATGCCCTTCGCTTTGGCGGCGTTGTAGAACTGGACGGCGCCGAACAGGTTGCCGTGATCGGTCATGGCGACCGCGGGCATGTTCTGCGAGGCGACCAGATCCATCAGCTTGGTGATTTCACAGGCGCCGTCGAGCAGGGAATAGTCGGTGTGACAGTGAAGATGAACGAAGGGGGTATCCGGCATTTCCGATTCCAGTATAACGGCCGGGGGAGGCGGGGCAGTCCCCAATTATGGCACAGCCGGTGACGCAGTGAGCTGCGCCACGAGCCCGGTCTCCTGACGCGTCCGGGACGAGCTCCAACCCAGATGCCCGCCCATCGCGGCGGCATACGGCGCGAGTGTTTCCTCCGTCCACTGGGCCTCGTAGCCCCAGTAGGTGGAAACGAACATCAGGTCGGGCAGGCGGCGCGCCATCTCATGCCGGACGGCGAACGCGATGCGGGCTCGATCGAGTCTCGACAGGGCCGGCGCGCCGGCGGCGGGCAGCGAGGCGAGCAGCACGGGCGTCTTCACTCCGTAGAGCCCGATCATGCGCTCCACATCCTCCTCACCGACTCCATGCAACGCGGCCAGCCCGGGCGCTTCCGCGCGCAGCGAGTCGATCCGCTGCCGGCTGTTGCCGCCCAAGGGCCTGGACCCGGTCTCATGCGTCTTCGCCAGCTCCGGAGCGATCTCCCGCGCCACCAGATCGGCCGCCTCCTGACTCATGGCGCGGTAGGTGGTGTACTTGCCGCCGGCTACGTGCAGGACGCCGTCGGGCGTGTTCCAGATACGGTGCCCGCGGCTGGCCCTGGTGGCGGAAGCCGAATCGTCGCGAAGCAAGGGGCGGAGCGAACTGTAGGCGGCCAGCGGCTCGGCCGCGGCGGCTCCCGGATACAGCCGCCTGAGGATAGCGAGCAGGTAGCGGACCTCTTCGGGGGAAATAGAGACATCGTCCGGCCCGGACGAATGATCGATATCGGTGGTGCCGACCAGGGAAAGATTTCGCCGCTCGCCCCAGGGGATCACGAAGATGATCCGCCCGCCGGGCTCGAAATAGGCGATCGCGTTGTCGCTGTGGTTGACGCGCGGCACGACGATATGCGATCCGCGGACCAGCCGCAGCCCGCCGGGATCGGCCCAGGGACCGGTGGCATCGACGATCTTTTTCGCGCGCACTTCGAACGGTTCGCCCGACAGCGTATCGTGAATCGTCACCGCGCCGGCTTTCGTGCGTTCGGCGCGCGCGTAGTTGGCCACGATGGCGCCGTCCGAAGCGGCCTCGAAGACGTTCTCCAGCACAAACCGGGCCGAGTGAATCCGGGCGTCGAAGAAGATCGCTCCGCCGGCAAGATCGTCCGCGGCGAGCCCGGGCTCGAGCCGGGATACCGCGCCGCGATCCAGCGTGCGGCGGCGGCCGAGCGTTTGGGAGCCGGCGAGCAGGTCGTAGATCCAGAGCCCCAGCCCGTAGAAGAAGCGGTCGAATCTTCCGTACATGGGGATCAGAAACGGCTGCGGATGCGCCAGGTGCGGCGCCAGGCCGAGGACGGTTGTCCGCTCGCGCAGCGCTTCGGAGACCAGGCCGAACTCGAGTCCTTTGAGGTAGCGGAGCCCGCCGTGGATCAGCTGCGAGTTGCGCCCGCTGGTTCCCGACGCGAAGTGGCGCTGCTCGACGAGGCCGATGCGCAAAGGGATACGGCGGGTGCGGCTGCGCAACGCCAGGTCGCGCGCGATACCCGCGCCGTTGATACCGCCGCCCATGATCAGAACGTCGAGCGGCCGCTCGCGGAGACGCGCCAGATTGGTCTCGCGCGAAACGGGCTCCCGGGGAATTTGAGGTTCGGCGGGTCCTTGCGTCATGATGAAGAGCGTCGGCTTATTACCGATTATCTCCGATGCAGCCACACTTATCGATGTTCCCAATCCGCCTCGCCGCGGCCGCGCTCTGGGCATTCAGCCTGACGCCGGCGCCGGGGCAGACCGGCAGATCAGCGGATGAGTATCACATCTACGCGGGCAGCACCCACGCGCACACGGCGTCCACGTGGTCGCACGGCGATCAGTGGGCCAAGAACGGCTGCGCCGGGATCCTGGTCTATTCGCGCGGCCCGGGCGCGGCCGTACACACCTGGTCGAGCGGCTATGTCAAAAGCCAGAACGGCTGCTCGGGCATTTTCGTGATCGACGGCGCGCAGTATCCGAGTCCGGATGTAAAGCTGAAGCCGGATTGGCGGGAAGGCCAGGGGCCGCCCTCGGAGCACTACAGCCTGGCGAAGGCCAAAGGCTACGATTTTTACGTCACCAGCGACCATTCGCAGGAAGCGGCGTTCCAGCCTCCTGCCGAAGCGAACGCCGAGTGGGCGGCCGCGAAGCAGCAGGCGGCGGCGGCTTCGAGCGCGGAGTTCGCGGCGCTGGCGGGCTTTGAATTCTCCGAAAACGACGGACCCGGCGGCACGGGCCATTTCAACGTGATCAACAGCGCCGGAATGTTGAACGCCCTGGCGCCGGGGTGGATCTGCCTAAGTTTTATCGGTGGCTGGCCACGGCCAGGCCGAACGGCGAGGGTCCCGTGGTGGCGACCTTCAATCATCCCGGCGCCGGGCAGTACGCCAACTGGGCGCATCGCGATCCGCGGGTCACCGACGTGATCACGATGCTGGAAGTGATCAATTCCAACAACAAGATCCATTACGCCGGATTCGTGAACGCCCTCGACAAGGGGTGGAAGGTTTCTCCGGTGTGCGGCAACGACAACCACGGTACGGCCGGGATCGGACGCGCCACCTCCCGCACCTTCGTGCTGGCGAAGAACCGGACCAAGGCGGACATTCTGGACGCGATGAAGAACCGCCGCACCTACGCTTCGCTCGACGGGAACCTCGCCTGCAGGTACACGGTGAACGGCTCCATCATGGGCTCGACCCTGAACCGGCCGGAGGTGTTTCTGTTCGATATCTCGATCAGCGACCCCGATACGTCGAATCCGAAGGACAGGATCACGAAGATCGACATCGTGAAAGATGGCGGCGAGGTAGTGCGGGAATTCACTCCCGAGACCGGCCACTCCGCCCACTGGACGCCCTCGATCCGGGATTCGGCCAGCAGGTTCTTCTTCGTGCGCGTATGGACCGCGGGAGGCGGCGACGCGCCGGGCGCCGATCCGGCCAAACCGGTGGCGTGGCTGGCGCCGGTCTGGACCGGCAGGTAAACTTTCGTCAGGCCAGGCGGGGGATGGCGAGCCGGTAGCCGGCCAGAGCGATCGCCGCGATGGCTGACATGAGGCTAACGATCTGTCCGATGCGATTTTCGAGCGGCGTCTCAAAACGCACGCGGATGTCGTGACGGCCGGGCGGTGCCTCGATCAGCATCTGTCCGAACGGATCCTTGTGAATCACGAGGGCGGCGCCGTCCGACTCGGCGCGCCATGCGGGATCGTAGGCCACCTGCGCGACCAGCGCCTGTCCGCTCGCGATGCCGGCGCGGATACGGAAGGCATCGACCCCATCCCAGGCCATTACCGCGCGCTCGTCCGGCCCCTCTTCGAGCGCCGCCGCATATCTTTGCAGCCGGCCGGGATCCCAGGCCAGCGCCATCGGATCGATGGAGCGGATGCGCCAGGATTCAACGACCCGGGCCAGATCCGGAAAGCGGCGCGGCACGCGATAGATGACATTGCCCTCGCCGTCGTCATGGAGGACCGGCAGCACGTTCACGAATTTCTCCGGATAAACCCAATCGTGATAAATCTCGCGGGATGTCCTGCCGTTCACGACGATGGCGTCCACGCCGTAGCTCTGCATCCAGCGTATGGCGGATACGGCGTCAGCGTCGGCCGCCGTCTGCAGCGGCGCCAGGGTCACCACGGGATTGAGGACGCCCTGCTCGGAGCCGCCGCCGACCTGCGCCAGATCGCGCCAGGCGTCATACCAGAACCGGACCGAGCCGGTAACCATGGCGCGGGCGCCGGGTAAATGGGTACCCATCCATTCGGCGAGTTTGTATTCCACGCGGTCGCGATGATCGGGGTACCGGACGATGATGCTCCAGGGATGCCGTAGGTAGCCGGCTGCGGGCGCCAGTCCGGCCAGGGTCAGGGCGACGGCCAGTTTGCGCCGGTGCGGCAGGCCGCAGGACCACAACCTTCGCAAGCCCTCGGCGGCGAGCAACAGGAGCGCCAAATCTAGCTCCGGAACCAGACGCAGCGGCTCGCCGGCGACACGGAATCCGGCGAAGTAATTCCCCAGGACGTCCAGCGCCAGGAACAGCGCGAAGCCGGCCACGAAGACCAGGTAGAACAGCTCTCTCCGTCCGCGCGCCCATTTCGCTGTCAAGGCCATGAAGGCCGCGGCCAACGCCAGCGCGGCCAGGATCGACCAGGTGTTGCCGGGCCGGGAAACCAGCCTCAGGTTGGCGATGGTGACGCGCAGGTAGGAGGGCACGAGCCAGAAGGCGGTGAGTCCGTACGCCAGCACACACACGGCGGCCGCGCGCATCCAGACAGCGGAGTCCTGGCGGGTGATCCAGAGGCTCCAGACAAGGATGGGGAAGCAGATGGCCAACGCCGTCGCGCCGTAGAAATTGGTCGAGACCACCAGCGCGCAGCCGGCGGCTGCCGCAGCCATGGCCGGCGGACGCCACGCCTCGAGCGCGCGGAGCGAGAAGGTCAGCGCGACGGGGAGTACGGCGAGCGACGAGATGTGCGGCCCCTCGCCATAACGCACCAGCACGCCGAGGCGCAGCGGATGCAGCGGGTTCGAATCGGCTCGCCAAGCCGCCAGAAACAGATAGGATGGGGAGATTACGGCCGCGGCGCCCGCCGCCAGCCACGCCGCGCCCCGGGAGCCTCCGGCGACCCGCGCCAGCAGATAGACACCCGCAATTCCGGCGCAATAAAAGAACGCCGTGTAGAGATGGTAGGCGCGCGCTTCGTTCATCGGGTAGAATTTCGCCAGCGCGGCCGTGCCATAGCGGAGCGCGGGTGGATAGATATAGTCGAACCTGGTACCGCCGTACCACAGCGGCTGCCAGCGGGGGTGCGGCCAGTGTTCTTTCAGGAACCTGGCGTCCGCGATGAAAGTACTCTCGATGGACGCCCACTTGTCCATATACTTCACTTTGAACAGAGGCTGGATGAGGAACGCGGTGAGGAGAAAGAGGACCGCGAAATCGAGGAGAATCGACGCCCCGGGGGCCGCCGATCCGCTCTTCATGGTTTGGCGGAAGCCTTGGCGCCGGGTGAATCCGCCGGTCCGCTATAGCGGCGCTCCAGGCTTTCGAACTGCAACTGACGCCGGATTCCGGAACGGTGCATCACGTACTTCGCCAGCACCCACAGAATGGAGAGCCCGTAAATGGAGCTTTGCACGAAAGAAGCCGAAGAGGCCTGAGCAAAATACCGGGTGGGGACGGGCACCTCGGCGATGCGCATCCTGATCTGGACGATCTGAGCCATGATCTCCTGGTCGAAGATGAACGCGTCGGAGTTCATCTGGAGATTCACCTGTTCGAGGACTTCGCGCCGGAAGGCCCGGTAGCCGGTGTGATACTCGGACAGATTCAGGCCGAATACCCAATTCTCGAGCATCGTCAGAAACCGGTTGGAATAGAACTTCCACCAGGGCATCCCCTGCGCCAGCGCATTGGCGCCGAGCAGCCTCGATCCGAGTACCACGTCCGCGGCATCGTCCTGAATGGGGCGAATGATCTGCGGAAGCAGCGTGGGATCGTACTGATAATCGGGGTGCACCATCACCACGATATCGGCGCCGGCTTTGAGCGCTTCCCGGTAGCACGTCTTCTGATTGGCGCCGTAGCCGTAGTTGCGGTCGTGTACGAACAACTCGAGCCCGAGTTCCCGGGCGATGCGGGCCGTTTCGTCCTTGCTGCCGTCATCCACCAGGATGACCAGGTCGACCATCTCGCGGGGAAGGTCGGCGTAAGTCATGTGCAGTGTCTTCGCCGCATTGTAAGCGGGCATGACCACCACGACTTTCGACTTACTGCGCGGCGTCAGGGCAGCCTCCGCGCGGTGAGCACGAACTGATAGGCGAACAAAGTCGGCCGGAGTCGCGCCGCGGCATAGGCCAGTTTCTCAAGGACCCGGACGGGCGCCGGGTTCCACCCGTCGAGAGCGAGGGCCACGGGGACGCCGCTCACCTTCCGTCTCTCGATCTGAAACCCGGCGGATTCGAACAGGTCTTTCCAGCCTTCCCACATATAGAAGTGCAGATGCGTTCGATCGAACAGTCCTTTGTCCTCCCGGGGGAAGCGGCCGGCCAGAATGTTGAGCCGGAAGTATACATTCCCGCTGTTGGGGACGGAGGCCAACACGCGGCCGTCCGGCGTGAGTACCGAAGCAATCTGGGCCAGCATCCGGGCCGGATCCTTCAAATGTTCGAGCACGTCACCGCAAATGACGAACTGGAATTTACCGGAAAGCCGGGGGAGCCCTGCGTCCAGGTCCGCTTCGACCAGTTCCACGTTGTCCGGGAAGTAATCGCCACAACCTCCGGGCCGTTCGATGCCGACAACCTGGTAACCGCGCGACGCCAGGATCTGGGCAAGATACCCTCCCGCGCAGCCCACGTCGAGGACGCGCTGCCCGCGGCCCTCGGCTTGTAGGGCGTCCAGAAGCAGGGAATGACTGCTGTGCGGGCTACTCTTGTAAGTGTAGGGGCCGCGAGCCACGGTTCCCAGGGCCATAGATGGACTGTAACATGGCATTGTGGAGCGTTCAAACGAGGCGATGCCGCGGGGCGCTTGGCCCTTCACGCGAGCTACTGCACGCGCGGCTTGTTCTGCTCGTTCAGAACCAGACCGTCGAAGATGGCGAGCACCTGCTTCCGGTAACTGTATACTTTCTGCAGCGACTCGCGGAAGTTTATCTCGAAATCCGGAGCGCGGAGCCACTTTTCCAGCATATTCCGCGGCACGTCGATATCTTGACGCAGATCTTCGACACGGTGGCCGCGGAGGAACAATCCGTAGAAAAACGCGGCCTCCCGTTGCGGAGCCAGGGGATCGAAATCATCTCTCGCCGTCATAGCAAAGGTCAGCGAAAATGTTAGTATAAACGTCTTCGGAGGCTTGTAGCAAGCATTTTTGAAGGGACACGATGCCCACCCTCATTACTCAACCCACACGTATTGAAGCCGCGGGAAACAAGCCGAAAAGGATCGAGGAATATGTCGGCCGCGTGAATTCCGGGACCCGCGAAACCAGTGTCGCCCACATGCGCAGTCCGGGCGGCTGGCTCGAACCCGGACAAACCCCCGAGTTCGATGAATATACGATTGTTCTCAAAGGCATGTTGAGAGTGGAACACCTCTACGGATCGTTAGACGTAGCCGCCGGCCAGGCCGTTATCACTCATAAGGGAGAATGGGTGCGCTATAGCACGCCTGGGGCCGAAGGCGCGGAATATATCGCGGTCTGCCTCCCGGCTTTCTCTCCCGATACGGTACATCGCGACAAAGATTGAAACAATAAGGGGGAAGATCTGGCGGCCGGGAAACAACGTACTATGAGGAAGGAGACATAAATGAAACGAATTCTTATGCTTTGCGCGGGGATATCGCTGGTTTCGGCTTTAGCGTTCGCCGAGACCTGGAGCGGAACCCTGGTGGACGTCATGTGTAAGGGAAAGGACCTCGCGGGCCACACCACCAAATGCGCGGTGGGTTGCGCCAAGGGTGGCTACGGCCTGGTGCTCTCGGATGGCAAGTTCGTGAAGTTCGACGAGACCGGCAACGCGAAAGCGCTGGCGACCCTGAAGGCGACCTCCAAGGAAAAGGACCTGAAGGCGAAGGTCAGCGGTTCATTGGACGGGGATACGGTCAAGGTCAGCTCGATCGAACTGCAGTAAGGTCGCGGGCCGGCCACTGTTTTAGGCAAGGACTGGCCCGCTAATTGCTTGGCACTGGATTGCCGTGACCACGGCGGTATTGAAGACATCCTCCGCCGAACAGCCGCGCGACAGATCGTTCGCCGGCTTGGCCAGGCCCTGCAAAAAAGGTCCGATGGCCACGGCGCCGCCCAGCCTCTCCACCAGTTTGTAACCGATGTTGCCGGCCGCCAGGTTGGGGAAGATCAGCGTATTGGCGCACCCGGCGACCGTCGACCCCGGCGCTTTCGACCCGCCCACGACTTTGCATAGCGCCGCGTCGGCTTGCAACTCGCCGTCGGCGTGCAATTCCGGGGCGCGCTCGCGAACGATACGCAATGCTTCGATCACCTGGTCCACCTGTTTGTGCCGGCCGCTGCCTTTGGTCGAGAACGATAACAGGGCGACCACGGGCTCCGCGTCGAGCAGCGTCCGCGTAGTGTGCGCGGTGGCGATGGCGATTTCGGCCAGTTGCGAGGCCGTCGGCTCGATGACGATGGCGCAGTCGGCGAAGGAGAGCAGTCCTTTATGTCCGAACTCGGAATTGTGGACCGCCATGAGGAACACGCTCGACACCACCCGTACGCCGGGTTTGGCTCCTACGCAGTGGAGCGCCGCCCGGACGGTCTCGGCCGTGGTATTCGCGGCGCCCCCGACGCTGCCGTCGGCGTCCCCGGCCGCGACCATCAGGGCCGCGAAGTAGAGGGGCCGGCGCGCCATGGCCGCGGCTTCGATCTGGGTAATCCCTTTCGCGCGCCTTCGCTCATGGTAGAGCGCGGTATACCTGGCCGCGGCCGGCGAGGTTTCCGGATCCACGAAAGTGACGCCTTCCGGCGCGGAGCCCGGCTGGCGGCCGATCAGAATCGGATGCAGGATGCCCTGGCGGGCGAGCTTCGCCGACGCGGCCAGCACTCTGGGATCGCCGCCTTCGGGAAATACGATTCTTTTCCGGGAGCGGCGCGCGCGCTCAATCAGTCCGGCGAGAAACGCCGCGGCGGATTCAGGAACCGGCATGAGGAGCTTTTATCTTAACCCGCTCGATGCGGCCCGCGAGCAAAAACAGCAGCCCCATCCCCAGAGCGGGAAGCAGCCCGGCCATGGCAAAGACCGGCACGTACGAAAACCGGTCGACCACGTAACCGGTGGCGAAGTTCAGGATCATGCTGGAGGCGCCGTTCCCTACGCCCGTCAGCCCGGTCACCCGCCCCACGGCGTTCTCCGGAAACAGGTCCGAAAATACCGCGAACAGAGTGGCCGACATCCACATGAAACCGAACATGGCCGTGCAGATGAGCGCGAACGCCACCGGAATGCTCTCGACAATCGCCACGCCGATGCTGGCCGCGGTGAGCAGCGTGCTCAGCGCAATGGAAATCTTGCGCGCGTCATGGAGCCCGTAGCCGCGCGCGATCAGCCACCCGGAGAACCATCCGCCGAGAATACTGCCTACGTCGGCGAAGAGGAACGGCACCCAGGCGAACAGACCGATATCTTTCAGGCTGAACCCGCGCTGGCGGTAGAGATACTCGGGCAGCCAGTAGACGTACAAGTGCATCACCGGACCGCCCAGCGTCCGCGCCAGGATGCAGGCCCAGGTCTGGCGCAGGCGCAGCAGCTCCCGATTGGTAGGTGGCTTCCCGGCGGCTCCGAAACTTTCGGCGTTCGGCCGGTAAGTCTTCAGCCACAGCAGGACCCACACCAGCCCCAGCGCGCTCGGCACGACGAAGGCGACGCGCCAACCGTAAAGATGTACGAGCCACACCACCAGCGGCGGCGCGAGGATGGATCCCACCATGGTGCCGCCGTTGAAAATCCCCACCGCCAGCGCGCGCTCTTTGGGCGGGAACCATTCCCCCACCACTTTGGTGGAGCCCGAAAAATTGCCGCATTCCCCGGTTCCGAGCCAGAACCGCAGCAATCCGAACTGGGTCACCGAATTCGCCAGTCCGTGCATCGCGCTGGCGATGGACCACCAGATGACCGCGAACGAGAACCCGCGCCGCACGCCCCAGCGGTCCATGAGCATCCCCATGGGAAATTCGGCCAGCATCATTCCGAGTTGGAAACACGCGACGATCAACCCGTATTGCTGGTTGGAAAACTTGAACTCGTCACGCAGCACGGGCGCGACGACGGAGAGAGTCTGGCGGTCGACAAAGTTGATGACCGTGGCCAGGAATAGAAGAGCCAGGATGCGCCAGCGCAGTTTGTCCGCCAAGTAGCGCAGCATGTCATTCCCCGGGCCTGATTGTCAATGTGGCGGCTGGGTGGGTGCGCGCCGCAACTGGGCGTCCGACATCGGTTACAGTTGGTAGATGCGCATGGCCATCCTCGGGACACGAGGGATTCCGGCGCGCTACGGCGGGTTTGAGACTTTCGCTGAAGAGTTATCGACGCGGCTCGCGGAGCGCGGCCACCAGGTTTCGGTTTATTGCCGCGAGCGTCACCAGCCGCCCTCCTTTCGCGGCGTCCAGCTTCGCTATCTACCTTCCATCCGGCACAAATATCTCGACACGCTGGCGCACACCTTCTTTTCGACGCTTCATCTGCTAGGACATCGCGCAGACGTCGCGCTTTACTGTAACGGGGCGAATGCCGTGTTCACGGCGCTTCCGCGGCTGTTCGGCGTCCCGGTGGCGCTCAACGTGGACGGCCTCGAGAGAAAGCGCAAGAAGTGGAACCGGCTGGCTCGCGGCTGGTATCACCTCTCGGAATGGCTGGCGACGTTCTGTCCGACCGCGGTGGTCACCGACGCGCGGAGCATTCAGGCTTACTACCTCGAGCGCTACGGCAAGCAGACGGTGTTCATCCCTTACGGAGCCGAATTGGGAAAAACAGAGGGCTGCGCGACACTCTCCGGGCTCGGGCTGGAGCGCGGGCGCTACTTTCTTTACGTGAGCCGCATGGAGCCGGAGAACAATCCGCTGGCGGTCCGGCAGGCCTTCGAAAAGGTGCGGACCGATATGCGGCTGGCGCTCATCGGCGACGCGCCATACGCGGCGGACTACATCCGCCGGGTAAAGGAGACGACGGATCCACGGGTCGTCATCCCCGGCGCGATCTATGGCGAAGGCTACCGGGAGCTCGGGTCGCACTGCTTCGCGTACGTCCATGCGACCGAAGTGGGCGGAACACATCCGGCGCTGATCGAAGCGATGGGGCGGGGCGCGCTCGTGCTGTATCTCAACACGAAGGAAAACGCCGAAGTGGCCGAAGGCGCGGGTATTCCGTATGAAAACGATCTTTCGCAGAAGATGGAACTGGCGCTGGCTATGAGCGAGGAACAAAGGAACGAGCTGCGCGCCAGGGCCGCCCGGCGGGTCCGCGAGCGCTACTCCTGGGAGGCGGTGACGGACGCCTACGAGCGCCTGCTGGCGGGCCTGCGCTCGGGCGAGCCGGCGGGTTGAGTCATAATACAAAAAGGTGGATACGGCCCCCTTCCGTTCTTACGTTTCTATTTCCCGCTCCCGGATTGCGGCGAATTTCCGCCAGGTAGTGTCCGCGGTCGGCCCGGGCGTGACGGTGTGCGCGGTCGTGAAGGCGGACGCGTACGGGCACGGCGCCATCGAAGTCTCGCGCATCCTGGAGGAGGAAGGCGCGCGGTGGCTGGCGGTAAGTTCGGTGGAAGAGGGCGTGGCGCTGAGGCGGGCGGGACGCACCGCGCGTATCCTGGTGATGGCGGGAGTGCTGCCCTATGAGCGGGAGGCGCTGGCCGAATTCAACCTCACGCCGGCTGCTCACTCTCTCGAAGACGTAGCCGAGCTGGACCGGTTTGCGGGCAGGCTGGACAAGCCGCTGGAGTATCACCTGAAGCTGGACAGCGGCATGGGCCGCCTGGGTACGCGGGCCTGCCCGGAGCAAGTGGCGGCCGCCATCGGATCGGCCGGCAGCGCGCGCTGCGAAGGGCTGATGACGCACTTCGCGTCGGCGGCCGATTACGGGTCGCTGCAGACGGACCATCAGGCCGATGCATTCCTGCGGATGCGCGCCTCGCTCGAGCAGGCCGGAATCGCGCCGCGGTATTTTCACACTTCCAGCACGATTGCGGTGGCCTACGGCCGGAGAGCCGCCTGGCACAACATGGTGCGTCCGGGGATCGCGATCTACGGTTATGTCTCGCCGGCGCGGGGCGAAGCGCCGCCCCGCATTCTGCACGTCAAGCCGGCGCTGGAGTGGAAGGCCAAGGTTCTGCTGGTCAAGGACGTTCCGGAGGGAGCGCTGGTGGGATACGGCGGCTCGTTCCGGGCGCCGCGGCCGATGCGCATCGGGATCCTGGCGGTGGGCTACGCGGACGGCCTTCCACACCGCCTGTCGAACAAAGGACGCGTCCTCGCGGGAGGCAAGCCGGCGGCCATTCTGGGCACGGTCTCGATGGATCTGACCACCATCGATCTGAGCCATGCCGGGGAGCTGAAGCCCGGCGACGAGGTGACGATTCTGGGACAGGAAGGCGAATCGAAGCTCGACGCGCAGCTGATGGCGAGGCTCGCCGGCACCATTTCCTACAACATACTTTGCGGCATCAGCGCCCGGGTGAGACGCGTCTACGTGGACTGAGCAAGATGAAACCGCTCGAACTGTTCCGCGCGTATTCGGAAGCCAATCGCGTGCAGGTGTGGGGGCTGGCGGGAGCGCTGACGCTGACGATCGCGGCAATCGATGCCATGTTTCTCCCCAATATCTCGCTGGGGTTTCTTTACATCATTCCAATCCTGCTGGTCGCCGGCACTTTTAATAATTACCTGGTGCTGCTTCTGGCGGCGGCCTGCGGGATTCTGCGGGAGATGTTCAGTCCGGTTCGCGAGGAGCCCGGGGCGTTCGCCCGTCTGCTGGTGGGCTTCGGCGGCTTCGCGCTGTCGGGTCTGTTCGTCTCGGAATTGAATCAGAAACGCCGGCTGATGACGCAGCACCTGAAGGAGCAGGAGCGGCAGACCAAGCTGCGGCTGGACGCGGAGCGTCAACTGCGGGTCCTGATCGACACGAGCCCCCTGGCCATCCTCACGGTCAACAACGAGGGCAAGATCCTGCTGGCCAATCAGTCCGCGCTGCAGATGCTCGGGCTCGACGAGAACACCGCGCAGGGCGCCGACGTGCGGCCCTACCTGCCGATCCTCGACCGCCTCCTGCAGGGGCAGGGCGCCTCCGGAGGCTTGCGGACTACGGTGGAGTCCAAAGGGCAGCGGAAGGATGGCGAGGTTTTTCTCGCCCACATGTGGATCTCGACCTACACGACGATGTCGGGCACGGCGCTGGCGGCGGTGATCTGGGACGCCTCGGAAAACCTTCGCGACCGGGAAGGGGCGGGGCTGGATTCGATGATGGCGACCTCGCGGGTGCTGATCGGAGCCGTTTCGCACGAGATCCGGAATCTGGCATCGGCGGCGGTGGCGGCGCATCACGGGCTGGCGTCGAAGGCGGAGCTGCAATCGGACGAACATTTCCTCGCGTTGGGAGCGATCATCACGGGTCTGGAGAAGATCGCCTCATCGGGCGTGCGGATGTCGTCGCGGCGGGCGGCAGTGGTCACCGATCTGGGAACGGTGCTGGACGAAGCTCGTATCGTGATCGAGCCCTCGGTGCGGGAAGCCGGAGGCCGCCTGGACTGGCGCATCGCAGCGGGCCTGCCGCTGGTGCAGGTGGATCATCACGGCCTGCTGCAGGTGTTTCTGAACCTGGTGCGGAACAGCGAGCGGGCGCTGAAGGACGCGGAGGAGAAGGAGATCGTGATGGAAGCCGGGCGCGAGCGGGAGATGGTGGTCGTGCGGATTCGCGACACCGGGCCGGGCATCAGCAATCCGGAACAGCTGTTCCAGCCGTTCCAGCCGGGAGCGCAATCCGACGGGCTGGGTCTGTACATCTCGCGAGCCATTTTGCGGGCCGACGGGGGAGACCTGAGGTATGAGCCCCGCGAGGGCGGCGCCTGTTTCGTCGTGGAATTGTGGCCTGCGGAAAATAGTAACATGGGGGACGTTTAAAAGCGGTAACGGGAAACTTCTATGAAGACGATTCGAGCGTTGCTGGTGGACGACCACGCCGTTTTTCGGGAAAGCGTCGCCAGCGCTTTGACGGCGGGCTCAGAATTCGACGTGAAGGCCTGCGCGACAATACGCGAGGCGTTGCAGGCGCTGACGCAATCTCCGATCGACCTGGTCCTGCTCGATCACGATCTGGGCTCGGAGCGCGCATCGCAGTTTCTTCCGGCGGCCCGGCAGGTCGGTTTTGCCGGCCGGGTGCTGATCGTGACCGCCTGGGTCAGCGATACGGAAGCGCGGCGGCTGGTGCGGCAGGGCGTTTCGGGCATCTTCCTGAAAGAGAGCCCTCTCAGCGCGCTGGCGGAGAGCATGCGTGTGGTGGCGGGCGGATCCACCTGGCTCGACAAGCGCTACGCCAATCTGGCCACCGGGAAGGCGCCGGAAAACGAGCCGGACCAGGGGCCGAAATTCAACGAGCGGCAGAGAAAGGTTCTGCGCTTCGTGCTGGAAGGGCTCTCGAACAAGGAGATCTCCGGCCGTCTTCAGATTTCCGAAAGTTACGTCAAGGCGATTTTGCAAAGCCTATTCCAACTGACCGGGGTGAGAACGCGCGGGCAGCTGGTGCGCGTTGCGCTCGAGCAGTACGCCGACCAGCTCTGATTCGCGATCGATGAAAAAAATTGAAGCGATCATTCAACCCTTCCGTCTGGATGACGTGATGAACGCCCTGTGGGAGATCGGCGTCGAGGGGATGACCGTGACCGAGGTAAAAGGGCACGGCCGGCAGTCCGGACACCCGGTGGTTTACCGCGGCCAGGAGTATCAGGCCGATCTGCTGCACAAGACGAAAGTGGAGGTAGTGGTTGGCGACTCCGATTGCGATGCGGCCATCACGGCGATCTCGAAAGCCGCCCGGACGGGCCACGCCGGCGACGGCAAGATTTTTGTCATCGACATGCCGGAGGTAATTCGCATTCGCAATCTGCAGCGCAACGAAGCGGCGCTGTGACGGTTGTGCGGTAGACTGAAATTTGCCGGTGCGACGCTTTTACTCGAGATTCCGCTTCTGTCTGGCGTGGATGTTCGTGGCCTGCCTGGCCGTCGAATCCGCCGCCGTACGCAGGCTGTACGCGCCTCCTACCGGCGCGGCGGGCTCGATCGATCTGGCGCGGCTGCAGGCTCTCGAACGCGCCTCCGGCCCTCTTCTTTCGCTGCATCAACCCGTCCGGCAGCTTGAGTCTTCCTGTTCGCGGAAGGCAGATGCCTGCATCCGGGAATCTGCGCTCATATTCAACTGGCGCTGCCTGGGGCCCGCGCGGACAACGGAACACTCGCGTCCCTGTGCCGGGCGCCTGCTGCACATCACCGCCCGTCCGCCTCCCCTGTCGTCCTAAGCAACCCTTCCGTACACTGCAACTTTAGATTTCGGGCAGACCGGCGCGAACTGGAAACGCCGTGTCCTGCCGTACGGCCTTCTCACATGGCCGAAAAGGAAAGGACTTATGAAGACACAAAAGGACCCGCCTGACGCCGGGCGGACAAACGAAGAATTAACGGAATTCGCGCCGAAGCAACTGACGCCGAGGGAGAATTTCGTGCTGACGGTGAAGGTGCTGGGCACGGTGGCGGCCATCTCCCTGATCATCTGGCTCATCCACGAGGCGAAAGGGTGAGGAGATTGCGCAAGGCGGGGAGTGCGTCCGCCCGTTGATACGGAGGGCGGCCATGCCTCGAAAAGGGCCGCCCTCGAAAAATAAAGATGGCTGGGGTGAGGCGCCGGGCGGATCTAGAGCGCGGCCTCGCCACGGTCATCATTCCGGATGCGGACCGCCTCAGCCACGTCATAAACGAACAGCTTCCCGTCTCCGATTTTTCCGGTCCGGGCGGCGGTGGCGAGCGTCTTGATCACCTCTTCGGCACGGCTGCCCGCGACAACCAACTCCACCTTCACCTTGGGAAGCAGGTCGACGTTGTATTCCTGGCCGCGGTAGACCTCTTTGTGGCCCTTCTGACGGCCATGACCGCGCACTTCGGTGATGGTCATACCGTCGATGCCGACGCTCTTGAGGGCTTCCTTCACTTCGTCAAGCTTGAAGGGCTGGATGATGGCCTCGATCTTCTTCATACTCGTTTCTCTTTTTCCTCGAAAAACACCTCGGGCAGGCTAGCCACCATTATTCACCGCCGCGAGCGCGTGGCAAAGCGGAAGGTTTCTATGGGCCCAATTGGAATTTCTTATGGCGGAACGCCCTAGAAAACGGTAGCTCCGCGGCCGCGATTCGATACAATGAGAGACTTCCCGCGATCTCTTTCCGCGTTCGAAGAGATGCAAAATCCGTTCTGAAAGGTGAGTCTTCTTTGCATCCGCTTGCCACGCCGCCATTCGCCCTGCTGGCTGAGACCGCGCACACCAACCTTCCGCTGGCCATGCTGATCGTGTTCGCTTCGGCGAAGCTGCTGGCCGAGCTTTTCGAAAGGATGGGTCAGCCGGGCCTGGTGGGAGAGATTCTGGCGGGCATGCTGATCGGGCCGGGCGTCCTGCACTGGATCGAGCCAGGCGAATTCCTGACGGCCCTCTCGGATCTGGGAGCGATGTTCCTGTTGTTCCGCGTCGGGCTGGAGGTGAAGTCGTCCGAACTGTTGAAGCTCGGCGGCACAGCGACGCTGGTGGCCGTGAGCGGAGTGATCGTGCCCTTTCTGCTCGGCTGGGGAATCCTGCTGGCCTGGGGCGCATCCGCCAATGAGGCGATTTTCGTGGGCGCGGCGATGGTGGCGACCAGCGTGGGCATTACCGCGCAGGTGCTCTCGGCGAAGGGGCTGTTGCAGGCTACGGCGAGCAAGATCATTCTGGCGGCCGCGGTAATCGACGACGTGCTCGGGCTGCTGGTGCTGGCGGTCGTGAGCGGGTTGACGCGCGGACAGCTGCACGTCGCGGAGCTGGTCCTGACGGGCGTGCTGGCCTGCGGCTTCACGGTGGTCATCGCCAAATGGGGAACGCATGCGATGGGAAAGGTAGCGCCTCACGTTTCGAATCTGCGGGTCGGAGAGGCGCAGTTCGCCATGGCGATGTGTCTCATGTTCGCCCTGTCGGTAGGGGCCGTGTACACGGGCGTGGCGGCGATTGTCGGCGCATTCCTGGCCGGACTGGCGCTGGCGGAGACGACCGAGCCGCGGGTCCGCGACCTGGCGCACGGCGTCACCGAACTGCTGCTGCCGTTCTTCCTGGCGGGCATCGGCCTGCACGTGGACCTGACGGCGTTCTCGAACCCGAAAACGATGCTGCTGGCGGTCCTGATTCTGGTGGCGGCGGTGGCGTCGAAGTTCATCGGGTGCGGAGTGGGGGCGCTGGGGCTTGGCCGGGCGGATGCGCTGCGCGTGGGCGTCGGGATGATTCCGAGAGGCGAAGTCGGGATGGTGGTGGCGCAGATCGGGCTGGGGTTCGGGATCATCGAACAGAGTGTTTACGGCGTGGTGGTGTTCATGTCGGTGGCGACGACGGTGGTTGCGCCGCCGCTGATCAACCTCGCATTCCGCGGGCTGGCGCCGGCGGGTGAGGCGGAAGATTTCCGTCTGGGGTA
>DATJFH010000111.1:0-3359 GCA_035495815.1 Bryobacteraceae bacterium | reverse complement strand
ATCGGCAATTTCCAGACCCAGGGGAACTCCGCCGACACGCAATTGTCGCCGGCTTCCACAATTACACTGGACCAGGACCCCAACCGTATATCCTCCCTGCCCTTCCGGTAGTTTTCTCGACGAGGAACCGATGCCGCCTTTGAATCCATAGCAGACCATGCCTGTACCACCGCCGACGTTCCCTTCCGGAACGGGACCGCTCGAGGCGCCTTCGAGCGCGGCCGCTACATCGTCCGGCTTCACGTGAAAACCATTCACGTCGTTCAGGAAGCCATCATATGTTTCCGCGACGATCGGGTAAGTGAAATAGCCGCCCGGAAAAACGATCGTGCCCGGCTGGCGTTTGTTCTTCACCAGCCAGCCAAGATAGCCGTCACGCACGACTCCGACACTGTGGGTATTCGTAATCAGGATCGGACCGTCGGCGAAACCCGACTCTTCGAGCCACGGGGTTCCGGTCATCTCCCCGTTCCCGTTCTGAGCGAACCACGCGCCGAAAACGGGATCTGACGACTGCTTGCCCCGTGGCCAGATCGCCGTGACGCCGGTGCGCACAGGGCCAGACCCCACTTGAAGTTTGCCGTCACCGGAGATGAGCGTTCTGTGTCCGACTTCGACACCCTCTACGTCGACGATCGAGTTCAGAGGTCCGGGCTCGCCTTCGAATGGCACACCGAGATCGCGAGCCCTAGGCTTGCTCTGGGCGGCCAAGGACCAGGCGCAGCTTACAGCGAGCAGGATCGCCAGGCAGAGTCTCATGGGAGCCCCTACAGCTTATCCCACAACATGACTTGTTTCCGGTATATTGCTTCACGGCCCAGGATGGCTGTCAGCGCGGCCGTCGCGGCAATATCCACATCCGCCGGAGACGCCTTGCCTCCGCGGATAGCTTCGAAGAACGCCGCGACATGGGCATGCTTTTCCTCTTCGACCTTCTCCGCCAACACCGTGGGCTTGCCACTTTTTTCCAGCGGATAGTAGGTCGCCGTATCCAGATCGACGGCGCCCCTGGTCCCATACACATGAGTCGCCTGGCCGCCCGTTGGCAGACCTCTGGGATGGAAGAACGTCTGCACATAGGAGACTTTCACGCCATTCACATATTCGTACGTGAGTGAGTAGCCGTCCATGTTGGTGCGGCCCGGGGGATCGTTCTTCCAGATCAGCGTTCCGCCAAAACCGGCGGCGCGTTCCGGGTGGCTCCCCGCCGCCCAGTTGCACACATCCAGGTTATGCACCGACATTTCGACGATCACGTCGCCGGAGCGCTTGGCGTCAAAAAACCATTCGGCCGACGACGAATCATGCGGCAGGTCGGCCGAGGCGTGGCGGTGGGCTTTGATCATGACGACGTCGCCCGCTACCCCGCCGTGGATCGCGTCGATTGTGCGGCGCAGACGAACGAGGCTGCGCATCTGCTGTCCGATCTGGAAAACGCGATCGCTCGCGTGGCCGGCCTTGAGCAGCGCCCGGATCGATTCCGGCGTAATGCCGGCGGGCTTCTCGCAATACACATGTTTGCCCGCTTTGAGCGCCGCTATCGCCATCTCGACGTGCAGGTCGCAAGGTGTTTCGATGAAGACGGCGTCGATGTCCTTGCGGGCAAGCAGCTCGCGATAATCCTTCAACGTGGCCGGCTTGTCGCGAGCGGCGAGGGTGGCGCCCCGGTCCAGCCGGTCCGGCTTCAGGTCGCACAGCGCGTTCACTTTGACTCCCGGCTGCTCCACCACGCCCTGCAGCACGAAGCTGCCGCGGTTGCCCGTGCCGATCATCCCTACTCCGAGTGACGACTGTGGATAAGCCGTCCGCCGTACGGCTAGCGCCGCCGATCCCAACAAGAAATATCTGCGATTCATAGCTTTTGCACCACCTTCTCCACGAATTCACGGGCGCGCCGCGCCAGCGCGTCCACCTTTTCCGGATCGGCCGGCCGCGGGACCATCGGCTCGAAAATATTCTCGCAGGCGAGCGGCATGTCGAGCCCCGTTTGGCGCACCGGCGCGAGCAGCTTGGCATGATCGACATCGCCCAGGCCCGGTCCGCAGTCCTCATTCCTCGGGGTGTAGCGATGGTCCTTGATGGCGAAGGCGCGGACTTGGGACCAGCAGGTCTGAATATCCGGGATCGGGTCGGCGTGCTCGTAGTCCATGACGTTTCCGGCGTCGTAACAGATTTTGAGACCTTCATCGCCGACTTCATTCACGACGCGGGCGCACAGGGCGCCGGTAGCCGTGTTACCGCCGTGCTGTTTGATGACCACGGTCACGCCACTGCGGCGGGCCGCGGGCGCCATCTGCTTCAAATTACCGAGGAAAATGTCCTGCTGGCCAGCCTTTGTCCTGCCGAATGTGAGTAAAAAGGGGATGCCGGCCGCGGCGGCCTGGTCGATGCGGCGGAGGTGCGCCGCGGCGGCGTCCGGAGCTTCCAGCTGGACCGTCGAGAAGAGCATCACCGGCGTAAGCCCCATGCTTCGACAGCGATCAGCCAGGCGCTTGGCCGCGATCGGCGGCGCGTCGACGGCCAGGACGGGTTTACGCTCGCCGGACGCTTCGAGGTGGCTGGTTCCCCACACGACGTAGCGATATCCGGCTGCGCGAATTCCCTCCAGCGCGCGGTCGAGCGGGAATTGCGCATACGGCAAGGTCATGCAGCCAATCTGGAAATTCGTTCGCCTGGTTTGCGCCAGGGACGGCACGGCGGCGCCGAGGATCAGTTCGCGACGGGTCACTTGTCCAGCTCCTTCACGGCTACGTTGCGATATTGGACGGGCCAGCCTTCCGACTGCAAGCAGATAGCGCCGTCTGAAGGCACGGCATTGCGGCCCTCATTCACCTGCTTGCCGTTGAGCACGACGAGGACATGGCCCTCCCGCGCGGTGACTTCGTACTTGTCCCAGGATCCGAGCGGCGGCCGATCGGTCACGAAGGGCCCCCGTTTTGCGCCCTCCACCTTTCCGCCTCGCACGCCGAACAGGCTGCCGGCCTCGCCGTGATAACCCTGTACTTCGAGCGACATCGGCCAGCCGTCTTTCACTTCATGAGCGAAGATGAAGAACCCGGCATTCGGCCACTTCGGCGGGGCCGCAGTCCAGCCTTCGGGTTCGAACCGCCATTCCGCGCGCAGGACGAAGTTCCGGTAGGACTTTTTGCTGCGCAGGAAGCCATTCGGCACGCCCTTGCAGGAGATGACGCCGTCGCGGACCGACCAGATGGCGGCCGGCGCGACCTCGGCTATCCACTGCTCGGCGATGTCGCTCTTCGGCATCAGCGAAAGGAAGCCGTCGTCTTGCGCGGAGAGGAAGGCGGTCGCCAGCATCAAGCAGATCAGCACGCGTTTCACAGCAACAATTATAGTCGTGT
>DATJFH010000110.1:0-8138 GCA_035495815.1 Bryobacteraceae bacterium | reverse complement strand
GAGACCTGCGCCGTAAACATTCCCGCCTCGCCGAACACCGCCACCCGCCCCTTCCCCACCGTCAGAACGGCCCCTTGCAGCCATCCCTTGACCGGAATGCGCGGGGTGGACGGATTCATGTCCGCCAGCGATTTCGGGGTCGCCGCCACAAAATACGGACCCAGCACCAGAAGCGGCGCCGCGCCTTCCGCCTGGAACGCGGACCCGCCGAACGTGGCCACCGATTCGATCCGCTCCCGCGCGCTTCTTCCTTCGGTGATCGCGTGATCCGCAAGCGAGCCATCGCCCCGCGAGAAGACGTCCGGAGGCGGCTGCGGCCGGCTGTCCGAGACGAACGCGTTGATGAACCGGACCCCCAACGCGCCCGCCAGGTTGTCGGCGCAGCCCGGGAACGGCATGTGGTCGGCAATCAGCAGCAGCCTTCCCCCGCCCCGCACCCATGCCGCCACGGTGGCGATTTCCTCGTCCGTAAACGCCGATGGCGTCGGTAGCGACCAGTCATTCTCGTTCCGTTTCGAGAGCGCGTTGGAGATCACCAGCACCCGCGCGGGCAGGAGCGACTGCGGCGTGAACGGCCCCGCCAGAGGCTTCACCGTGTACCCGTCGCTTCGCAACAGGTCCGCGAACGTCTGGAACCGCCCGCCCGCGGTGTGAAAGTTGTAGTGCCCTTCGTCGATCAGGACGACGGGACCGCGCTGCCGGTAGCTCGGCTCGCGCGCCGGCGGCTTATAGGCCGTATCCCGGTTCTGCTGGGAGAACAAAGCGGCTGCGCAAAGCAAGGCGCTCGAAAGCAATCGGCGCGGCCGGCGGGCGAAGCTGTCCTGCCCGCTGCGCAGGCGCCGTCGAAGACACGCCCCACTCGCGCTCCGGCCGCGCCTTTTTCGAGCGGGCGTCGGCTGCGTCGGCTTTAAGAAATCTGAAACCGGACATCCGATGCAAGAATAGTAAATGTAGAGGCAGAATGTCGAACCAACCGGGCCAGGCGGCCAT
Organism: Bryobacteraceae bacterium; assembly: GCA_035495815.1. Lineage (GTDB taxonomy): Bacteria > Acidobacteriota > Terriglobia > Bryobacterales > Bryobacteraceae > DATJFH01. The sequence goes on along the minus strand of DATJFH010000110.1, from coordinate 7,148 downwards.
TGTCGCGCGGCATGTGTCGAAACGCATAGACACCGCCACCCATACGGTGGAAATACTCAAGGACATCGATTTCGAGATAGAACGTGGCCAGTTCGTCGCCATCATGGGCGCCTCGGGCAGCGGCAAGAGCACGCTGCTGGGATTGCTGGCCGGCCTCGATACGCCCACCTCCGGCCGGATCCTGCTCGATGGAGAAGATATTACGGGCCTCGATGAAGACCGGCTGGCTGTGCTGCGGGGCCGCAAAGTCGGATTCGTGTTCCAGTCCTACCAGTTGATTCCCACGCTGACGGCCGAGGAAAACGTGCTTCTGCCGCTCGACCTGGCGGGACGCGCCGGGCGCGGACGCGCCAGAGAACTCCTCGAGCGGGTGGGACTGCTCGACCGGCGCGATCACTACCCCATTCAACTTTCCGGAGGCGAGCAGCAGCGGGTCGCGCTGGCCCGCGCCTTCGTCATGCAGCCGCCCATCCTGATGGCGGATGAGCCCACCGGCAACCTGGACACGCGGAACGGCCGGCTCGTGCTCGACCTGCTTCTGCAGCTCAACCATCAGGAGAAAGCGACGCTGGTCCTGGTGACCCACGACCGCGAGCTTGCCTCTCACGCCGGGCGCACCATCACGCTGCGCGACGGCGAAATCGCGGGAGACGAGCGGCGGCTCGGCGTCCCGGCCGGGCTCGGCCTCCGCGGCGAGTAACAGATGGCCTCCGGCTTCCGCTGGTCTACCGCGCTCAAGATTGCCCGCCGTGAAGCGCGGGCGTCGCAAGCCAAATTCCTGTTCGTGATCCTGGCGGTGGCCGCCGGCGTCGGCTCGCTGACCGGCGTGCGCGGATTCAGCACGGCCTTCCGCGCGACCCTCCTGCGGGACGCGCGAACGCTCATGGCCGCCGACCTCACCGCCCGCCAGTTCGCGCTTCCGGCTCCCGGGCAGATGGAATCGATCCGGCGCCTCGAGGCGCGCGGCGTCCGCTGGACCTGGGTCACCGAGACCGTCACCATGGTTTCCTCCGCCGCCGTGCCGGAGCCGGTCCTCATCTCCGTCAAAGCCGTGGACCCGACGGTGTACCCGTTCTACGGAACGCTCCTGCTCAATCCCCGCGCGACCCTCCGGGAAGCGCTGCGAAGCGATTCCATCGTCGTCTCGAACGACCTGCTGCTGCGTCTCCAGGTCAAGGTCGGCGACACGGTTCGCGCGGGCGGGCAGGACTTCCGCGTTGCCGCCGTGGTGGAGACCGAGCCCGACCGCATGTCGGGCTCGCTGAACGTGGGCCCGCGCGTCATGATGAGCCGCGAAGGACTCGACCGCACCGGCCTCATCCGCTTCGGCAGCCGCGCCGCCCAGCGGTTCCTGTTCCGTCTCGGCGAGAACGGTCCGGACGTGGAGCAGGCCCGCCGCATCCTGCAGCGCACCCTGCCCGAAGCGCAGGTGATCGATTACCGCGAAACCCACCCCACCATCACGCGCGGCCTGGACCGCGCCACCACGTTCCTGAGCCTGGTGAGCCTGATCGCGCTCATCGTCGGCGCCCTGGGCGTGGCCACCGCCATGCACTCCCACCTGCAGCAGAAGATGGACGGCATCGCCATCATGAAATGCCTGGGCGCGCGCTCGAGCCAGATCATCCGGATCTACGTCTCGCAGACGCTGGCCCTGGGCCTGGCCGGCGGGCTCATCGGCGTTGCGCTCGGATTGGCCGTGCAGACCGTGTTTCCAGGCCTGATCGCCAGGTATTTCCAGTTGCAGGTCGGTGTTCACTGGGACTCGGTTGCCGCCGTCCAGGGCCTGACGGCCGGTCTGCTGACCACGCTCCTGTTCACGCTCCCGCCCCTGCTCTCCATCCGCCGCGTTCATCCCGGCCTCGTGCTGCGGCGCGAGATGCCGGAATCGCAGCCCGGCTGGCGCGCGCGTCTCGATAACGCGAAGTCTTCGCTGGTGGCCGGCGGATTGATCCTCTGCGGGCTGGGCGGCGTCGCCGCCTGGCTCTCGGTGGGCTCGAGCCGCGATGGAATCCGCATGGGACTCTATTTCGCCGGCGGGATCCTCACCAGCCTGCTGGCCCTGGGGGCGGTCGCCTGGGCGCTGCTGCGGTCGCTGCGGGCTTTCTCCCGCACTTCCGGGGCCGAGCGGCTTCCCGCCAACCTGCGCCACGGCATCGCGAATCTCTACCGGCCGGGAAACCAGGCGCAAACCGTGCTGGTGGCGCTCGGCTTGGGCGTGATGTTTTCGCTCACCATTTACCTGGTGCAGCATTCCATGCTGGCGGACATCGCCCGCAGCGCTCCGCCGGGCATGCCCAATGTTTTTCTGCTGGGGATCACCGGCCCGCAGCGGGAGGCCGTGAACGCCCTGCTGCGCGCCCACGCCGGAGCCGAATCCGAGCCCGAGATCGTGCCCTACGTGGCCGTCCGCCTGGTGAGCGTCAACGGAACGCCCATCGAGAGGCTGGCCCTGCACGGCTGGTCGAGGCGCTTTCTGCAGACAAGATCCGCGAGCTGGGCGGACGCCAGGCCCGATCATACCGCCGTGCTGCAGGGCGCCTGGTGGCAATCCGGCGCCGCCGGCTCGCACGTAGCCGTCGCCGAAGAGGCCGCCCGTATCCTCAACATCCAGCCCGGCTCGCGCATCCGCTTCACGGCCTTCGGACGGAGCTTCGAATCCCGTGTCGCCGCGGTGCATCGCAGCGAGGCCATCCGCATCGGATCGGCCAGCGAGTTCATCTTCGATCCGGGGACGCTGGCCGGCCTGCCCGCCACCTTTTACGGCGGCGTCCGCGTCAAGCCCGCCAGCGTGCCCGCGCTGCAGCGCGCCGTGTACGAGAAGTTTCCGACCATCAGCGTGATCAACGCCGCCGACGTGCTGCAGATCGTGCAGGACGTGGTCGATCAGATCGCGCTGGTGATCCGGTTCATTTCCCTGTTCACGATTCTGGCCGGAGTGATCATTCTGGCGTCGAGCGTGGCCGGGACGCGCTTCCGCCGCATCCGCGAGGTGGTGATTCTGAAAACACTGGGAGCCACGCGGCGGCGCGTCGCCGGCATTTTCTCGGTGGAATTCCTCATACTGGGCGCCGTGGCCGGGCTGATCGGCAGCGCGCTGGCCACCGGCTTCTCAAGCCTGTTGTTGAAGCGCTTCTTCGAAGGCGAGTTCCGCTTCGACCCGGCGCCCAACCTGCTCGCGATCCTGCTGGCGGCGTTGATCGCCAACACCGCGGGCTGGCTCGCCAGCTTCCGCATTCTGGGACGAAAACCGCTCGAGGCGCTGCGGGAAGAATAGCGCTTCCGCATGCGCCGTTCCGCGGCCGCGTCCCGGCTCTTTCCACCCTCAAAGGCGCTTCATCAGCAGCTCGCGGATGCTCATGTCCCCGGCCGCTTTCACGTTCTTGAGCTTGATCTTCTTGACCGTCTCCCGGATCGCTTCCTTTCCCATGTCATCCTGGCAGATCACCCGCAGCGCCATATTCAGCCTGTGACAGGAAAGATTGTCCATGAAGTTCAGCGCTTCCAGATCGTCGCTCCTCCGGCCTCAATGACTCCTCACGAACCAGGGCCGGGACGTCGGATCGTGTTTCAGAAAATCCATCAGCATCCGGGCCACCTTCTCGCGCCCCGCCAGGGACGGATGCGTGCCGTCCGGACCGAGATCCTCGCGCTTCCACACCGCGCCGTCCTGGCGGGCCTTCAATCCGTCCGCCCATAAATACGGTCCCCAGGCGATCCAGGGAGCGCGCGCCTCGCCCTTCGCCGGATCGTAATTCAGCTCCGCGCGCCCGGCAATCTGATCGGCGATCAGCCACTTGGTGGCGAATCCGCCGGCATAAGCATAAGGCTCCGGATTCAAAGGACTGCCTGCCCATCCGCCATACACACGGCTCGAAACGTAGGCGATCTTGAGATTGGGAAACTTGGCGCGCAGATTGTGCAGAATCTTCACCTGCTGTTCCTGCAGTGTCCTGGCGTACTCCTCGAAAGATTGCTTCGGATTGCCGTTGGCTTCCTTCAGCCAGATCACCTGCACCTGCGCCGGCGTCACGCCCGCGTTCTCCAGACGTTGATTCACCAGCTTCCAGTACGGAAGACCGGGGTCCACGATCTTCTCCGCGGACTGCGCTCCCTGGGCGCAATCGACCAGCGTCAGCCTGGGATTCAGCTCCTTGTCCGCGGCCGCCAGCTTCAGAAACGATCGCGTCTCCTGCGTCGTGTTCGACATTCCGATGGAGCACATCGCGATGCGGCCCTGGACGGACTTCCGCCCCTCCCGGTCGAGCGGCGTAATCGAGCCGGCAATCCGGAGACCCGCCTGCAGGTGCGCCGCCGGCGGAGTATTCGATCCCCCCGGATAGAGCCCGCCTTCGTGTCCCTCGTACTTGCCTTTGCCGAGCTCGGTGAGCGGAACCAGACCGGTCGATTCACGGGGCGGATGCTGTTTGGCGTAGCCTTGCGCGTGCTGCCTGGCGGAGTTCTCCTGATTGCGCCGTTCCACGATGCTCTCGGCATAGTCGCGCTCGTCCTCGGTGATCTTTTCGTGCCTGGCGATCCTGGCCCGGATCTCGGCAAATCGGGAATCCTCCTGCCCCGGCAGGCTCGAGGCTGCCACCGCCGCCGCAACCAACGCGATCCGCAGCTTTTTCATCCTCTCTCTTCTACCACAACGCCGCATCGGCTGACGGCCGGCCTCCAATCTCGGTGGGCTCGCCGTCGAATCTGGCGAGGATCGCCACGGGCGGGCCGATGCGGCAGATCCAGCTGGGATTGCGGCTGACGTTTTAAATCGTTTTCGTCTGGCCGCCGTCCATGTCGATCAGCGCGCCCTGGAGCAGGCGTCCGGCCGGGCTGACGACGAAGGCCACCAGGCCGGCGATATCGTCCGGTTCGCCGATTCTCGTGATTCCCGCTTCGCGGATAAAATCCCGGGCCGCCTCGTCCAGGCTGGCGCCGGTTTCCGAGGCGCGGGCCGCCAGCCGCCTGGCCAGGCGGCCGGTGCGGACCGGGCCGGGATTGATGGCATTCACCTGAACGCCGTCCCGGATTCCGGCGTCCGCCAGCGCTTTGGTGAACGAGAGCAGCGCGGCGTTGACCGAGCCGCCCACGGCGAACTCCGCGCCGGGAGTCCGGCCGCCCACGCCGGCGATGTTGACGACCGACCCGGACCTCCGCTTCAGGTGGGGCCAGGCGGCGCGTGTGAGGCGGACGGCGCCGAAGAACTTCAGCGCGAATCCGTCCGTCCAATCCTCGTCGCTGAGTTGTTCGAACTCGCCGCGGCGGGTTGCGCCGGCGTTGTTCACCACGATGTCGATTTCGCCGAACGCGGCCAGCGCCGCTTCGACCAGCCGGCCGGAAGCGCCCGGCTGCCGCAGATCCAGCGCGACCGCGGCCGCTCGTCCGCCCGTCTCCCGCACAAGCCCGTCGAGCGCGTCCTGATCACGGGCCGTGGCCATCACGCTCGCGCCCTCGCGAGCCAGCCGCAGAGCGATCGCGCGTCCGATGCCGCGGCTGGCGCCGGTGACGATGGCGCACTTCGCATCGAGGCTCACTGCCGGACCATCGGCAGGGAGCGCCGTCGTTCTCCGGTGGCCTGAAAGATCGCGTTTCCGATGGCGGGCGCGAGCGCGATCAGCGGCGACTCGCCGGCGCCCGCCGAGGGCAGGTCCCGGCGGTCGAGCAGGACCGTCTCGATCGAAGGCGCGTCGCTGAAGCGCGGCACCCGATACTTCGACAGCCGCGCGTTGAGGATCCGGCCGTTTTCAAATTCGACCGATTCGAACAGCGCGCCCCCGAGCCCCATTACCATGGCGCCTTCGATCTGGTTCTTCAGGTGATCGGGATTGAGGATGGCGCCGCACTCGAAGGCGCTCACGATGCGGTCCACGGTCACGGCGCCGCCGCGGACGCTCACCTCCGCGCAGGTGGAAACATAACCACCCTTTTCCGTTCCCACGGCGATGCCGCACGCCCGCTCCGCCGAGGAGCGGGTCCGGCCCCATCCAAAGGCTTCGGCAGCGGCTTCGAGGACGGCCCGCAGCCGCGCGTCCTTCAGGTTCTTGAGGCGGAACTCGAGGGGATCCATTCTGGCGGCGTGGGCCAGATCGTCCATGTGGGACTCGCGCGCGAAATGATTCGCGGTGGAGGCCAGCGCGCGGTAGGATCCCTGGCGCAGCGGCGACGGGCTGCGGTGATATTCGGCAACCGGATGCGGGACCTCGTACGGAGTGCGGATGCCGGATGCGCCCGAGTTGTAATTGTGGAACTCCCACTTGGTGAGCCTGCCATCCGGGCCGGCGGCCGCCGTGATGTCGATCACGCCGGCAGGGCGGAAGTAAGCCCAGGTGAACTCCTCTTCCCGGGTCCAGACCAGCTTCACCGGCTTGCCGGCGGCCTTGGCCAGCCGCGCCGCTTCGATGGCCGCTTCGCCGGTATGCTTGCCGCCGTAGCCGGAGCCCATGTCCGGCACGATTACCCGGATCCTGCCTTCCGGAATTCCGAAGGCCTCGGCCAGCTCGGCGCGCACGCCGAACGGGCGCTGTGTCCCGGTCCACACGGTGAGCCGGCCGCCGGACCATTCGGCCACCGCCGCCCGCGGCTCGAGCGGAACATGCGCGATGTAGGCCACCGTGTAGGTGGCCGAGACGGCTGTTCCCGGCTCGGACCTGCCGCGCAACAGCGCCGCCAGATCGCGGCCGGAGGGCTGTGGCTTCGTGTTCCATTCGGCGCGCAGGGCGGCCAGCGCTTTGTCGGCGGCCTGCCCGGTGGGCGCGGCGACGCCGGCGAAATCTCCTTCGTGCGCGACCACCACGCCCGGCATGCTCCGCGCGGCCTCGAGGTCCACCGACGCCAGCGTGGCCCCGAAGGCGGCCGGCCGCAGAACCTTGCCGTGCAACATGCCGGGGCGCTGAATGTCGGAGGCGAAGGCATGGCGTCCGGTGACCATGGCGCGCCCGTCGACCTTCTCCGCGGACCTGCCGCACACCTGCCATGCCGCCGGCGGGGTCGTAGGCGCGTCCTCGATCGACTTCATCAGCTTCCGGCCCCGAGTCAGCCCGGCGTAGGCAATGGATCGATTGGAACCGTCCGAAATGCGGCCGTCAGCCGCCTTCAGCGCCGCGCGGTCCGCCGGCAAGGTCTCCGCCGCCAGATCGATCAGGGTCTCG
>DATJFH010000109.1:0-4284 GCA_035495815.1 Bryobacteraceae bacterium | reverse complement strand
GACGACTTCGGCATTCGCGATCCGGAACGGACTGAAGTAATGGACCTGGCGGCAGGTTTTCATGACGAGATCGTAGAGCCGGGCGCCCTGCCAGGACCGGCTGTGAAATAGCATGGCGGCGGAAGCTCCTCAGTTGGACGCGGTTTTCGGCGCGCTGTCCGATCCCATCCGCCGGTCGATATTGGCGGCGCTGGCGCGCGGGGAGGCGTCGGTGACCGCATTGGGACAGCCGTTCTCCGTCTCCGCACCGGCGATCACCAAGCATCTGCACGTGTTGGAAACGGCCGGGCTGATTGTCCGCCGCAAAAGCGGAAGAGTGAATTATTGCCGCCTGCGTACAGTGCCGCTAGCCGCGGCGGCCGGATGGATCGAGGAGCAGCGGCAATTCTGGGAGCGCCAGTTCGACGCGCTCGACAGGTATCTGAGCGAAGAGGACGACGAATGCAATCCGCAACCTTCGAACGAGCCGGGCTCGCCTTCCGCCTCCAACGACGTTTCCGCGCCTCCCGGGAGAAAGTCTTCCGCGCGTGGACGGAGCCGGAAGTCCTGACGAAGTGGTGGTGTCCGGATGGCTGGACGCCGGCTGAGATTGAAGTGGATCTGCGCCCAGGGGGGACGTACCGGTTCGGGATGCGCCGGGCGGGCAGCGGAGAGACGGTGTACGTGCATGGTTCATTTCTGGAAATTCGTGTTCCGGAGATGCTGGCGTACACGTGGCGCTGGGAGAATGCTTTCCCGCAGATGCCGCAGACCCGCGTCACGGTAGAGTTCGCAGCCGAGGGCGCCGGAACCCTGATGACGTTAAAGCATGAAGACCTGCCCGAGATTCCGGTCTGCCTGCAACATCGCAGCGGCTGGCTCACGGCGTTCGATCGAATCGACAAAATCCTGTAGAGGAGTTTCCAATGCACAGACGCGGTATCACGCTCGCTATTTCTCTGCTCGCCGCCAACGTCTGCTTTACCCAGCAGGCCAAGGAATCAAAACCGTCCGGGCATGTGCTGGTGAATCCCGGGCAAATCCAATGGCAGCCCGCAGGTCCATCCCTGCCGTCCGGCGCGCAGTTGGCTGTGCTGGACGGAGATCCATCGCAAGCCGCCGCGATGTACGCGGTAGCTCTCAAGATGCCTTCGGGATACAAGATCCCGCCGCATTTCCACCCGATGGACGCGGGAGTCGTCGTGGTGAAAGGAAGGTTCATGATGGGATTGGGAGAGAAGGTTATCGAAAGCAAGGCCCATGAGCTGCCAATCGGCGCGTACATGCGACTGTCGAAGGGAGTCCGCCACTTCGAGTGGACCAAGAGCGAGACGATCCTCTACATTTACGGCCAGGGTCCTCTCGATACGATCTATGTCAACCCTGCGGACGACCCGAGAAAAAAGTAACCGGGAAGGGTTTAAAGGGTCTTCGACCGCTTCGTGTAGCCGGGTGGCCTGATCCGGAGCCGCGCCAGTACGCTTCGCCGCGGTAAAAGGAGCCCTCACGCCAGGATGTCCGCGACGACGTGTCCATGCACGTCCGTAAGACTCACGTTGCGGCCGCCGAAACGGTAGGTGAGCTTTTTATGATCGAGCCCCAGCAGTTGCAGAATGGTGGCGTGCAGATCGTAAACCTCGGTCACGTTCTGGACCGAATGCATGCCTACTTCATCGGTCGCGCCGTACACGAAGCCGCTCTTCAGGCCGCCGCCGGCCATCCAGACAGTGAACGCCGTCTCATGGTGATCCCGGCCGTCGGGCTTGGGGGCATGGGGTGTGCGGCCGAACTCGGTCGCCCACACCACCAGAGTGTCCCTGGATAGGCCGCGGGACTTCAGATCTTTCAGCAGCGCCGCAACACCCTGATCGGTGATGAGCGCGTTGCCCTCGTGTCCTTTCTTCAAGTCGTTGTGCTGGTCCCACGTGCCGTTGTTGCCCCCGTGGACTTCCGGGCAGGTGATTTCGACGAAGCGCACGCCGGATTCGATCAGCCGCCGTGCTCTCAGGCATTGCAGGCCGTAGAGCTGCTTGTTCTTGTCGGCGGCATCCAGCCCGTAAAGCCGCCTGGTGGCCTCGCTCTCTTTTTCGAGATTGAGGACATCCGGCACCACCGACTGCATCTGGTACGCCAGCTCGTAATTCCGGATGGCGGTGTCCACCGCGTCGTCGGCTCCGGCGGATTGCAGGAACCGGCGGTCCTGCTGGAGGATGACATCGAGTTTCGCGCGCTGGATCTTCGGGTCCTTGTCGGCCGCATCGATATTGACCACCGGCTTGCCTTCCGCCAGCATCGCGGTAGCCTGGTACGTCGCCGGCAGGAAGCCGTTGGAGAAGTTCTCGAGGCCTCCCGGCGGCACCGCTCCGGCATGCAGCAGCACATACCCCGGCAGATTTTTGTTCTCACTCCCCAGAGCGTAATTCACCCAGGATCCGAGGCTCGGATACCCGCCGGTATTGCGGCCGGTATGCATCAGCAGGTTGGCGCGGGGGTGCAGCGGGAAGCCCGACACCATGGAGCGGATCACCGTAATATCGTCCACACAGGTGGAGACGTGAGGGAACAGTTCGCTCACGAAGATCCCGGACTGTCCATGCCGGGCGAACTGCCAGGGGCTTTTCACCCACTTACGATTCTTGTCCTTCTTGGCGCCCACCTGGTAGAAGCCGTCGAACGGCTTGCCGTCCAGCTCGGCAAGCTTCGGCTTGGGGTCGAACGTGTCGATGTGCGAGACTCCGCCCGGCATATAGCAGAACACGACATTCTTCACCTTCGGAGCAAAGTGCGGCCTGGGGGAGGCGAGCCCGGCGTAGGAGGGGTCCGCCATCAGGGCGGAGAGAGCGGTCAGCCCGAAACCGTTCGAGGCGAGCCGGAGAGCTTCCCGCCGGGAGGGCGGCGCGGCCCGGCAGCCGGGACATTCCTGGTGTGAAATGTTGCGTCTCATCGAAGGTATATGAACTCCTTCAAATTGAAAATGGCATGCGCCATGTCTTTCCAGACATCCTGGCTGTCGAGCAGCTTTTCGGGCGCCGTCTTGTGCAGGCTCGCCATTTCTTTCGCCAGACCGGCGAACCGGGCGCGCTCCGCTTCATCCGGCAGCCGTCCGAGCGCGGCGCGGAACATCGCATCGATCCGCGATTCCACCGCCGGCGCCTTCTCGGCGATCAGCCGGTCCGCCCAAAACCCGGCCTGCCCGATGACAAAAGGATCGTTCAAAAGCGCCAGCGCCTGCGGGGGGACGTTGGTGGTATCCCGGTTCCCGCGCGTGACCGTCGGATTCGGAAAATCGAAGGTATCGAGAAAGCGCGAGCCCTCGTGCCGGGTCACTTTGAGATAGATGCTCCTGCGCCCGGCGCCGTCCAGCGGACCTTGGTGGAGCTTCCGGTAGTCTTTCGGCGCTTCGCGGTAAGGATTGATGCTTTCGCCGTACATGGCGGGGTCGAGGCGGCCCGAGACCGCCAGAATCGCGTCCCGTATCGATTCGCCCTCCAGACGCCGCAGCGGATAGTGAGAGAGCAGCCGGTTCTGCGGGTCGCGCGACATGCCGTCCGCAGAAGCGGCGCTCGATTGCCGGAAGGCGCCGGACGTCACCAGCAAGCGGATCAGCTTTTTAATGGACCAGCCTTCCCTCATGAACCGGGAGGCCAGATAATCCAGCAGCTCGGGATTGGACGGGCGTTCGCCGTAGACTCCGAAGTTGTCGGCCGTGGGCACGATGCCCTGCCCGAAGACATGCAGCCAGACCCGATTCACCATGACGCGCGCGGTGAGCGGATTCTCCGGCCGGGCGATCAGATCCGCGACTTCCCGGCGCCCGCTGCCGAAGACCTGAAGGCCGCTTCCCGTCCCGGTGACGAGCTCGAGGAATCCGCGTTGAACGATCTTGCCGGGATGCGTGGCGTCGCCGGCGGGCAGCACCGGAAAGTTGTAGCCCGGATCGAGATCGGCCACGCCTTCGATGACCTTCGGAGCGGCGATGCGCGCTTCGGTGAAGCGATAGTCGTCGATCAGGGCGCGCAGGCGAGGTGTGAGATCGGTCGCATTCGAAAGAAGACGGTTCTCGAGAAGCCAGCCGATCCAGCGGGCGTCGCCGTCGCCGGCTTTCCCTTCCAACCAGCGGTTCAGCGCATCCTGGATGAGGGCAGCGTAGCGTCCGGCCAGCTCTTCCAGACTGCCGGGCGCCAGGCCATCGAATAACCGGGCCATGTGGGAGAGCTCGTCCCGGGGAGATTCGTCGACATCGTGCAGCACCGCCCGCGCGACGCCGAAGTACGATTCGGGCGAGTCGATCTGCTGCTCGGTGAC
>DATJFH010000108.1:0-4096 GCA_035495815.1 Bryobacteraceae bacterium | reverse complement strand
TTCCGAACTTCGTCCGGATCGTTTTCCAGGTCGTACAGCTCCTCCGGGGGCTTGGTCTCCCAGAAATAGGTCTTGGGCGGCTGCAGCTTGCCTTCGTCGTAAAGCTTCTTCCAGACACTCGTAGTCGGAGTCTGGAACATGTAGTCGATATGCTGCCCGTAAATCTTGTGCGGCATGTAATTCCGGATATACACGTAGCGGCCGTCGCGGACGCTGCGCACCATGTCGTAGCGTTCGTCCATGCGGCCGCGGAATCCGAAATTGTATTGGCGCGGGGCTCCGGCCCGAGCGCCCGCAAAAGCGCTGCCCTGCATGTAGCGAGGGGGCTCGATTCCGGCCAGGCTCAACACCGTCGGCGCCAGGTCTACGAAAGCCACCGGCTGGTCGGATATGCCACCGGGCTTGTACTCCTTCGGGGCAAGGCGCCGCCACTTCTCCGGGACGTGGATGATCATCGGGACGCGCAGGCCGGAATTGTAGGGCCATCGCTTGCTTCGAGGCATACCCGAGCCGTGATCGCCATAGAAGAAAACGATGGTGTTGTCAGCCAGGCCGTCCTCTTCCAGCTGCTTCAGGATCTGGGCGGCCTGGCCGTCCATGGTCGTAATGTTGTCGTAGTATTGCGCCCAGTCCTTGCGGACCTCCGGCGTATCGGGATGGTAGGCCGGAATCCGGGCCTTGGCAGGATCGTGGACCCAGGTATGCGGCCGCGTGCGGATCTGGCTCTCGTGCGTGATCACGAAATTGAACACGGCAAAGAACGGCTGTCCGGGCTTCCGCTTCCGCCAGTGCGCCTTATTGCTGGATTCATCCCACACCTCGCCCGTATGTTCCAGGTTGTAGTCTTCCTTGGAATTGTTGGTAGTGTAATAGCCGGCTTCGCGCAGGAAGCAGGGATACATTTTCATGCTCGCCGGCAGGCTGGTCATGCTGCGCATGTGCTCGGCGCCGGCGCTTGGCGGATAGACCCCGGAAATGATGGTGGTGCGGGCCGGCGCGCAGACCGGGGCGTTCGACCACGCATTGCGATACATCATCCCCCGCGCCGCCAGCTTGTCGAGATTCGGCGAATCGGCGTACTTGTCGCCGTAGCAGCCGAGCGCCGGACCGATGTCCTCGCAGGTAATCCACAGAATGTTCGGCCGGGCATCCTGGGCCAGAGACGGGAGAGCGGCGGAAAAGGTAGCCGCCAAAGCGCGGCGGGTGATCCGGTGGGGATTGGACATCATCACGAGTTTACTGCATCCCCGAAAGGCAGGAGTCAGGCGCCAGGTGTGTTTATCAGACGCCGCGAACGGGTTCGGTCAGCAGCCTCGAGGAACGGCAAAATCCGGCGGCAATAACCAGCCGGTAAGCACGGACGCGAACGGGGTGACACGCCATCGGTTGGTGTATACTTCTATAAAATCGCGCGACTACATCAATCCGCGAAAAAAATCGTTCTCGCAAATGGTGAGGTGACCATGAAGAAGTCATCGCTAGGATATTTTCGACCTATTTTTCTGGCGCTTTTCGCCAGCGTTCTCCCCGGCGCCCTGATGGCGCAATCGAGCACCGGTTCGATGTCGGGAACCGTGACCGATCCGAACGGGGCGGCGGTTCCCGGGGCGCAAGTGGTCGCTATCAATAGCGCCAGCGGCATCAAGGCGGAGACACGCACGTCGGAGGCCGGGCTCTATGTCTTTGCCCGGTTACCGGTCGGGATCTACGAAATCGAGGTCGAAAAGACCGGCTTCAAGAAAATCAATCAATCCGGTATCGAAATCCGAATCGCCTCCCGCCAGGAACTGGACTTGAAACTGGAGGTCGGCGACGTGCAGCAGACTGTTCAGGTCAACGCCGAGCCTCCTCTGCTCGAGACCGCTTCCAGCCAGCGGGGACAGAGCCTGTCGCCGAAATTCCTGAGCTCGCTGCCGTTTTTCTCGGGCGGAATCCGCAGTTCGCGGGGCTTCGTTCAGTACATGCCCGGTGTGAATCAGACCAATACAACCGGCGAAATCACCGTTTCCGGAGCGGGGGCGCGGGCTCAGGAACTACTGATCGACGGCGCTTCCAACACCAATCCCGAATCCGGCGGAACATCCTTCAACTTCCCGGCGGCCGAAATGTTCGGCGAGTTCAAGCTGCTCAGCTCCACCTACGACGCCGAATACGGACGCTTCGGGGGCGGCGTCGAGATCTATGTAACCAAGTCCGGAACCAACGATTTTCACGGCACGGCGTTCCTCAATCTCAGGCGGGATATCTGGAACGCGAATGCCTGGTCCTTCAACTCCGCCGGACGCGCGCGGCCGAAGGATCGCTTCAACGAGCAGGGCGTCGGCGGAGGCGGCCCTGTCTGGATTCCGAAGGTGTACGACGGCCGCAACAAGACGTTCTTCTTCATGACGTATTCCAAAGACAAGCGCCCCATCAGCACCAGTTCCGCCCTGAGCACAGTCCCCACCTCCCTGATGCGGCAGGGGGACTTCAGCCAGCTTCCCGCGTCCCAGGTGATCTACGATCCGGCGACCACCAGTGGAAGCGTGCGGTCGCCGTTTCCCGGCAACGTGATACCCAAGGCTCGCTTCAGCAAAATCGCCTCGAATCTGGTTGGATCCATTCCGGATCCTACACGGCCGAGCCTGGTCGGCAATTACGACAATGTCAATACGCTGCTGTACGACCGGCCGATCTGGAGCCTGAAAGTGGACCATGCGTTCACCACCAATAACCGGTTCGCTTTCACCCTCACGGAGGAGAAAGAGCTGAGCGACTCGCTGACCGCATTCCCGGGTCCCCTGGGGCAAGGTCTGACCAACGCGCAGCGTCCGGACAACTGGCGTTTCAATCATGATCTGGTAATCCGGCCGAACCTGCTCCTGCACAGCACCTTTGGGCGGTCCCGTTACCGGCAGATCTGGAACAATCCGTTCCAGAGAGGTTATGCTTCCAAGTTCGGCTTTCCGGGCATTACCGGAGACTCCGACGCCATGCCGCGTGTCCAATTCAACAGCGCCGACGCGCTCACCCCCTGGGGTGTCCAGGACGGCAAGGTCAACAACGGCAGCCAGTTCAACATCACCTATCACTTCAACCAGCAGATCAGCTGGATCAAGGGCAAGCACGAATTCAAGATGGGCTGGGACATCCGGCGCCTGCAAACCACCTCGGACTCCGGCAGCCTCGACCTGGCAGGCTCGAACGGGCAATACCTCTTCGCCCGCGCCCAGACGGCGCTTCCGACCAACCTTTCGGGCACCGGGCATGCATTTGCGAGCCTGCTGCTGGGCCTGCCGGACAGCGCGAACCGGGTGGCGACTCCCGTCATTATCGGCAACATCCGCTATGGCTATCATGCCGGCTACTTCCAGGACACCTGGAGAGTGAAACCGCGTCTGACGCTCTCGCTCGGCTTCCGCTACGAAGTTCCGATCGGCTGGCACGACGCCGACGGGAATTATTCCGCTTTCGATCCGAAGCTGCCCAATCCCGCCGCCGGCAACCTGCCCGGAGCGATCCTGTTTCTTGGAAAGGGGGCCGGGCGGACCGGAAGCAAGCGTCCCTACGACACGGATTTTTCGGATTTCGGTCCGCGTCTCGGCTTCAGTTACCGGATTGCGAATAACACCGTCTTCCGCGGCGGCTACGGCATTTACTATCAGACGCTGGGCAACGGCGGCTGCGGATGCCGCATCGGTTTCGCGAATCCCATCTCCGTCAATTCCGACGGAGTGAACGGCGCGCTCAACTGGGACAACGGCATCGTACCGCCGCCGGGCTTCCAGCCTCCGCCGGTCTTCGACCAGGCGACCTTCCTCAACAATGCCGTCGAGCAATTTTCGGACAACTTCGGCAAAGCTCCGCGCATCCACAGCTTCAGCGCCAGCATTCAACACGAAGTGAAGAAATTCCTCATTGATGTGGCATACGTGGGCAACAGGGCGCGGGGGCTGAACTCCACGACGTTGACCAATCAATTACCGGTGAGCCGGCTGGGGCTGGGCTCCCTGCTACAGCAGCGGATCGACTCCCCTGAAGTCGTCGCGCGGGGCTTTACCAAACCATATGCCGGTTTCGCGAACAGCAATACGCTGGCACAGGCGCTGCGGCCTTA
>DATJFH010000107.1:0-12472 GCA_035495815.1 Bryobacteraceae bacterium | reverse complement strand
GCGCCGGCCTGGCTGCCCGCATGAAGGTAGAACGAGACCGGAGCCGTGCCCCGCGGCGGCCACTCGGCGGCCTGGAACCATTTGTTATCGCCCATGGAGAAGTAACGCACCAAAGGATACGGAGTGTTGGCCGCTTGCTTCACGAAACGGTCGAACCACTCCAGATTGCCGGCAAAATCGTCGAAGGCCGCATCCGGCCCGAAATCGACGTCCTGAGTGCGGGTGCGGTTATTCCCTCCATGCGTCCAGGGCCCGAGGATGAGCTGCACCGGACGGGACGGCTTACGCCGGCGCAGGCGCTCGAAATCCTGCACCGAGTCATGGTGAAAGAAGTCGTAGTATCCGCTGAGGATCTGGACCGGAATCACGCTGTCGGGAATGGCCTCTTCGGCGCTGGTTTGATTCCAGAATCCGTCGCGCACGGGATGCTCGAGCAGGCTGGTCATCCATGGCAGGGGCCAGCCAAAAGCTTCTTCCAGCCGGGCCAGCGGCGTGAACAGCAGCGGAAGATGGTAATGCAAAAGGTCGATTCCCGACGGCAACGTCCGGTTAGGGGGCGGATCATTGGCCCGTGTCCCTCCCGACGAGATCAGGGCCAGGCGCAGGACGCCGGCGCGATACGCCACCCGGTACAGGCTGCTGGGCGCCACGGCGGGCGCAATGGCCACCAGGCCCGGCGCCTTTTCCGCGGCCGCCAGCCACTGAACCACTCCCAAATGCGAACCGCCGAACATGCCGACGCGGCCGTTCGACCAGGGCTGCCGCTGAATCCAGTCGAGGGTGTCGTAGCCGTCCTGCTTGTCGTTGTTATAGGGGACGTAGACCCCCTTCGACGCGTACCTTCCGCGGCAGTCCTGAATGACGACCGCGTAGCCGTGGCGGGCGTACTGCTCGGCGCGCTGTTTGAGCCCGGTTTTGTCGTAGGGCGTCCGGGCCAGAAGAACCGGCTTCCGAAGGGCCGGGTCGGCGCCGTAAATATCGGCCGACAGGCGCACGCCGTCCCGCATGGGAATCTCGACACCCAGCAGGAGGGCTGCGCCGCAGAATGCAACCGCCGCAGTCCGACCGATCACTTCCCCACCATCCAGCCCCGGAGTGAATCACGAACGAGCGCTAGATGGCGAAAGAGCCTGCTTCTGTCGGTGTCGAGGATTTCCAGGCACCACGGGCCTTTGAATCCGGCCTGCCAGCCGATACGGAAACAGCGCTCCAGGTCGTACTCGGGATGATTCCCATCGGGCTCGAAATTCCTGGCTTTGAAATCGCAGGAGGCGGCGAGAGGGAAGGCGGCCGCGAGTCCCTTGTAGCGGACGTCGTTGCCGGACCAGTTGCCGGTATCGGGTCCGGCGGCGATATTCCGGCCTACACCCTTCACCAGGTCCGGAACGGAGTTGGCGTCGCTCTCCATCCAGCCGAAATTTTCGACCAGCATCTGGACGCCGCGCGAGGCGGCGTGATCCGCCAACTCCCGATAACTCGCGATATGAACAGCCATGTCAGGCCGCTTCGCCCGTGGAAGGGGCCGAGCCCAGCGGCAGCCCAACCGGGCGGCAGCGTCGATGGCGCGCTTGTACTCGGCGAGGGCGCGGCGGCGGGTCTCCGTCTCGGGGGAATCCATGTCGATATCCCGCTGGTTCATTTTCAAATTGGTTAGAACGCAGCCGGCTTTGGAGGCCGCCTCGCGGAACCGGTCGAGGGCAGCCGGCTCGAGCGAGCCCAGAGTGGTCGTGTTCAAGTCGACCACGCGCATGTCCAGCTCGTCCCGCATGACGCGCGGCAGATCGAGGAGCTCGAATTGTCCCGGTTTCGATCCGACAAATCCCGAAAAGGAGGAGGTCGTGACGCCGACCTGCCGATCCAACTGCTTCGCAACCGCCGCCGGGAGCGCGAGGCTCGATACGGCGGCCAGAAAAGACCGGCGGTCAAGCATGCAGAACCTCCTGGAGCACGCGGCCGCCGATACCGGTGAGGCGCTGGAACCGGCCTTCGTGGAGATACCTCAGCTTCAGCGCCGCACCAGCCGCCTTCATACGCCGGTCCGGCCGGCTTCCGGCCCAGGGTTTCCCTGCGTCATCGGCGTGCCGCCCGTACGTGTCCTCGAATCATGATGCCTCGTCAACCAGCCGTGAGCCTTCTCTCAGGACCTCAGTTGATCTCCACTAAAATTACCGGATCCGGCCGACCGGGATCAAGCGCTTGGCTGTTTCGGGTCCCGCTAATGGGACATATCACGGCGGTCCAAGACCACTTATAATGGCTGGACCCGACATGAAAATTACGAGCGTTGAAGCCATCTACCTTCGCCAGCCGGAAGTAAAATTCCAGTGTGACAGCGGGCAGGACGCCCTGATCGTCCGTGTAAAGACCGACGCCGGCATCACCGGCATCGGTGAAGTGGACTCCAATCCGATGGCGGTCAAAGGCGCCATCGAAGGTCCCTTTTCCCACACGACCGCCTGCGGGCTGGCGCAGGTAGTGGTCGGCGAAGATCCCTTCGAGACCGAAAAGCTGTGGCACAAGATGTACCGCGCCAATATTTACGGAGGACGCCGGGGGGCCGGACTGCACGCCATCAGCGGCATCGACCTGGCGCTGTGGGACATCAAGGGCAAAGCGCTCGGCATGCCCGTGTGGAAACTGCTGGGCGGCGGTTTCCACCAGAAGATCCGATGCTATGCCAGCTCGCTGTTCGGCGCCACGCCCCAGAAGACCGGAGAACTGGCGCGGCGCTACCGGGACCAGGGATTCACGGCCGTTAAATTCGGCTGGGATCCGATGGGACAGGATGAACAAACCGACATCGCCCTGGTGCGCGAAGGCCGCAAGGGGCTGGGGGACGGAGCCGACCTGCTGATCGACGCCGGACTGGTGTGGGATTCCAAAACCGCTCTCCAGCGGGCGCGCGCCTTTTCCGAGTACGACATCTTTTGGCTGGAAGAGCCGCTCAGGCCTGACGATTACGACGGCTACCGCAAGCTGGCGGAGGGGACGCATGTCCGCATTGCCGCCGGTGAGGAGGAGAGCAACCGGCAGTCGTTCATCGAGCTGATGGACCGGGGCCGCATCGACGTGGTGCAGGTGGATCTCACGCGCTGCGGCGGCTTCACGGAGGCGATGAAGATCGCGGCGCTGGCCTGGGATCGAGGTCTGCCGGTCGCCAATCACGGATTCACCACTTATGTAAATGTGACGGCCGCGCTGCACTGGCTGAATTCGATTCCGAATACATTGGTCTGTGAATTCGTGGCGGAGGAGGAGACCAACCTTCGCGAGTCGATTACGCGGCAAAAGCTGAGGGCGAAGGACGGGTATCTGGAGATTCCCCAGGAACCGGGGCTTGGCATCGATCTTGACGAAGCGGCGCTGGAAAAGTACGCGGCCACCGGATTCTGATAGTCTGAAAGGCCGGATGGACCTCAATATGAACAGACGCGCCTTTCTCGCCTCCCTTTCTGCTTCTTTCGCCTCAGCGGCGACCCGGCTGCCCGCTAATAAGAACGTCAAGTGGGCGGTCAGCGCCGGCCTATGGAGCCATTTCCGCAAAGTGCAGTTCACCGACATCCTGGACATGATGCGGGACACCGGGTTCATCGGCGTCCGGCTGACTGGTTTCCCTGGGATTCTCAAGGCCTACGACATCACGGCGTCTCAAATGGAAAAGGAGTGCTCCAAGCGAAACGTGCATGTGGTTACCATCTCCTTCGGGGGGCCGGCCCACGACGCGTCCATGGAGAAGAAGTTTCTGGACGACGCGCGCGCGGCCATGAACTTCCTCAAGAATTTCGGCGCCAAACACCTGGTCGTGTTCCCGCCCGCCCGGCTGAAAGCGGGCGCAAACGTGGATGCCGCGTTCAAAACAATGTGCCAGACGTACAATCATCTGGGCGAAGTCGCCGGGGAGATGGGGTTCACGGCGGGACTGCATAACCATCTGGAGGAGATGGTCGAGAAGCCCGACGAAGTGGATCGCTGCATGGCGCTGACCGATCCGAAATTGTTCGCCTTCTCGCCGGATACGGCCCATCTGCACCTGGGCGGCAGCAACGTGGTCGAGAAATTCAAGAAGCACAAACATCGCCTGATGTTCATGGACTACAAGGACGCGAAGTGGACCACGCCCACCGAGGATTGGAAACAGGACAACGGCAGAGTTCTGGCCAAGGATTCCAGGGAGGCGAAGTTCTTCAACAGCATCTATGATCTTGGCGACGGTGAGATCGATTTTCCCTCGTGTCACCGGGTGTTGAAAGAGATTAATTTCAAGGGCTGGATTTGCGTGGACCTGGACACGGCCCGCAAAGGGCCCCGGTATAGTTATGACCGCTGCGGCGAGTATGTGGTCAAGAAGCTGGAGCCGATTTATCTCTAAAGGTCCGATTCAGATCCGATCTTGATCAACAGGCTGCTGAAAGAGTCCCGAGTCGCGGTAAACACACGGCGAGGGAATGCCGCTTCGGAGCCCTGTACGAGAAACCGCGGTTTTGGCTGAGGCGTCGACCTCCGGCAGCCGGTTGATCTCGGCGATCCTATGGACGGCAGAACTGCCGGGTTCGGCCATACAATTGGGGATTGCGGTCCATGGCGGAGAATCCCGAAAGCGCCGACAGGGTCCCCTTCCAGGCGACTGCCGCGGGCGCGGCCTATGACAGGCTGCGAACGCTTCCGGTGCGCGTGCTTCTGGCCGATATCCGCAGCCTGTACAACGTCGGCGCCTTCTTCCGCACTTGCGACGCGGCCGGAGTGGAGGCGATGGAGCTGTGCGGCATCACTGGATGCCCGCCGGCGAAGGAGATTCGCAAGACGGCGCTGGGCGCGGAGGAGTCCGTCAGGTGGCGGCATCACCGGGAGCCGATCGGCGCGGCCAAGCGGCTTCGCGAGACCGGCTACGAGATCGCGGCAGTGGAGACGAGCCTCCATGCCGTCGACCTGTTCGACTGGCAGCCGGGCTTTCCAGTGTGCGTCGTGTTCGGCAACGAGGTGGATGGCATCTCGTCCGACCTGAGCCGACTGTGCGATACACACGTTCGAATCCCCATGCTGGGCGTGAAACACTCGCTGAACGTGGCTACCGCGGGCGGTGTGGTGCTTTATGAACTGCTGCGCAAGTACCGGGCGGCGGTTTCCGGAGATTCCCGGCAAAGATGACGACGCGCGCGGACGGTCGTCTCCGTGGATTCGTACCGCGCAGAGGCTCGAGCGGGGCGGTCCGCCGGCGAAACCGCCCCGAATACGGTCTTAAAGGGTCAGCCGGCTTTTGACGTTTGGGTCTGGGTTTTGCCCGCGCCCTGCGTGCCAACGGATTTTCGTTCCTCTTCCCCGGTTTCGATCAGGATCTGCCGCGATTTCTGACGCGATTCGGGAACGGGAACGGTCACCTCGAGAAGTCCGTTGTTGAACCGGGCTTTGACCTGATCGGTCCGGGCTCCCTCCGGCAGTGGAATCTCGCGATAGAAGGACCCGTAATAGCGCTCGGAGCGGCGCACGCCGCCCTGCTCTTCATCCACGTCCTTTTTCCGCTCACCCTGAATGACGAGGGAGTCCTCATTCAATTCCACTTTGACGTCCTCCTTGTTGAGGCCCGGCAGTTCGGCGCTGACGATAAGATTCCCGCTGCTCTCGCGAACCTCGATGGGGGGAGCCCACATGCGGGTCTCCTGACCGCCCGCGAAGCCGCCGCCAAATCCGCTGAACATACGATCCATGTCTTCGGTAAGCCGCCGCATCAGGGTAAACGGGCTCATCGTGAACAGCTCTTCCGGATGGCGTCCGAACAGGCTGGGGAAGCCTGCTTCACGCCGCATCGATCCACCAGTTTGAGGACGCCTCTCGAGGTTGCGTCCCCGCTCTTCGGGCCGTCTTTCCAGGTTTGATTCAGCCATGGTTTTTTGCTCTCCTTCGTAGATTGGCGCTAGCGTGCGCCTCGAGCCGGCGTGGGTCAGTGCGCGCCGGCCCGCATTCTGGCCGCGTCCATGATTGCCTGCGCAACGTCCTGGGCGCGGGAAACCGGTGAGGCATGGCTCGCCGGCAGGACCGTGAGGCTGGCGCGCATGCGCTCCGCCATCGAGCGCTGCGTGTCAGCCGGAATGATTCGATCGTTTTCAGATATCAGGTACGAGGAAGGCGTGGACAGCCATGCCGGACGGCCAGCCTTCTCGCCGAAGATCCGGGCGGCGATGGGCTTCTGGACGGCCGCCATGACGCGGGCCGTGGTGCGGTCGACATCGGCCGCCACGGCCTCGTGGAACCCTTCCGGGTCGATCCATAAGAAACCTCGATCGTCGGGGCGCAGGTATGCCTGGCCGGGTCCGGCGGGTTTGTTCAAGTCATTGAGTGTTTCGCCTTCATCGGGCGCAAAAGCAGCAGCGAAGACAAGCGAGACGACATGGGAGGCGCCAACCGCCGCCAGCGAAATGACGGCGCCGCCGTAGCAGTGTCCGGCCAGCACGGTGTAGCGTTCACGGGATTCCAGGAACCGGCGCGTGGTTGCGACATCATCGGCCAGCGAGGTCAAGGGAAGCTGAATGGCGGTGACCGGGTAGTCTTTCTCCTGCAGCAGGGGAATGACCCGGCTCCAAATGGATCCATCCGCCCAGGCTCCGTGAACCAGCACGACGTTCGGATTCGGCGGCACTCAGCCCTCCTCGCCGTTTGCCGGCGAAATTCGCGCAGCAAGATCCAGGCGTATCGCCTGCGGATGAACAGTGGCGCTTCGGGACAGAAGCGGCGGTGGCGAACTGCTACTCAAATTTTAGCTCCGCGGCGCGCGGAGTGACAAGAGATTTTCGGCGCCGGGCAGGAACTTTCGATCGCTCCGCCGGCGCGCGGCGATAATAGGAACGGAATGAAGAAAGGACTGGGGGTTGCGGCCGTCTGCGCGGTCCTTCTGATCGGCGGCGGAGCATGGTTCGCCAGCCGCGGATTCAGCGCGCGCGAGAAGCCGGGCCCCATCGAGTCGTTCCTTGCCGGGCGTGCCAGGGACCTGGCGACACCGGCCGCGGCGCGAAAGCTGCAGAATCCCGTGGTGGCGACCGAGCTCGCGGTGGCGGAAGGTCGCGATCATTTCGCCGATCACTGCGCCGTATGCCATGCCAATAACGGCAGCGGGAATACGGAGATGGGCCGCAACATGTATCCACCGGCGCCGGACATGCGGTCCGGCCGCACGCAGGAACTCACCGACGGCGAGATCTTCCACATCATCCGGGAGGGCGTACGGTTCACGGGGATGCCCGGCTGGGGAGGAGACGACGAGGATAACTGGAAGCTGGTGGTCTTCATCCGGCGTCTGCCCAAGCTTTCCGAGAAGGAGCTGGAATTGATGAAGGAGATCAACGGCCAGGGGCCGGAACAGAGCCACACGCCTTAAAAAATATGCAAGACTATTGAACAAAGCTCCCCGTTTACAGCTTCCTGGAGGTTCACGATGCGGCTTTTAACGACCGGGATCATTCTGATTCTTTTGGCAGGCGCGGCTCTGGCGCAAACGGGCGCGGAGGGCTCGATTCTGGGCATCGTCAAGGATTCGAGCGGCGCGGCCGTGCCCAAGGCTTCGGTGGTGGTGACCAACGTCGAAACCGGATTCACCCAGACGCTCACCACCGACGAGACGGGGTTCTTCCAGGCCTTCGGGCTGCCCCGCGGAGTGTACTCGGTGGTGGCCTCCATGGCGCACTTCACCACGTGGCGGCTCACGAATGTCGACCTGGTGGCCGGCGAGCACAAGCGGGTATCGCCCGTGCTCAGCGTGGGGGACGTCAAGCAGGAAGTGAGCGTGCAGGCGGGCACGGAGCTGCTGCAGACCGAGCGCGCCTCCGTGGAATCGGCCATCGAGCAGAAACAGATTCGCGACCTGCCGCTCAACGGCCGCGATCCGATCCAGATGGTCAGCCTCGTGCCGGGCATGCGCTACCTGGGGGTGAGCGGGAATACGCTGAATCACCAGGTGCAGGGGCTGGGGCAGCACAACGACGCCACCCAGTTTTCGGTGGACGGAATGACTTCGAACGATCCGAGCGCCGAGGGCGGCATCGTGTTTCCGAACCTGGATTCGGTGGCGCAGTTCCGGGTGCAGACGTCGAGCTTCAGCGCGGAGAACGGGCGCCAGCCGCTGCAGGTTCAGATGGTGACCAAGTCCGGCTCGAACGAGCTACACGGGACGGCGTGGGAGTTCCTGCGGAATGACGCGCTGGACGCGCGCAATACGTTCGCCCGGTCCAAGCCTACCCTGCGGCGAAACCAATACGGGTTCAGCGCGGGCGGGCCGGTGGTGAAGAACCGGACTTTCCTGTTCGCCAGCTTCGAAGGGCTCAAGATCCGGACGCAGACGATCTTCAACCAGCCCACCGTGCCGGCTCCGTTTCTCAACGGCGATTTCGGAAACGTGCGGGTCACCGATCCGCTGACCAACGCGCCGTTCCCCAACAACCAGATTCCGGCCAGCCGGTTTTCGAACGCCTCGAAGTTTTTCTTCCCTTACATTCCCCAGGCGAACGCGCCGGGCAACCTGTTTCAGGCGCTGGCAGGGACTCCCGACAACGGGACGAATTTCATGCTGCGGGGGGACCAGATCCTCACGCCGCGGCAGAAGCTGTACGTGCGCTGGATCCGGGTGGGAGACAGCCTGACGGGCGTCGGCTACCGGCCGAGCGTGACCACCACCCAGGAGGCGGCGCAGCATAACGCGGCTCTGAACTACGACTGGACGGTCACGCCGAGAATCCTGTTCAACCTGTCGGGCGGCTTCATCCACACCGACACGGAAATCACTTCGCCGGTGGTGGGGCTGGATAACCTGACGGAGAAGGCGGGCATCCAGGGATTTCCGACGGCGCTTCGGGCGGACGCGATCGGGATTCCGTCGGTGGTGTTCACCGGCTACACCGGCTTCAGCTATCCAACGCAGGTTCCGGCGTCGTTCAAGCGCGAGATATTGAACGGGCGCGCCAGCTTGAACCTGGTGCTCGGCCGGCACACGCTGGCCTTCGGCGGCGAATATCTCGATCTGCGGACGCTGGCGCATCACGCATCGAGCGATCCTCGCGGAACGTTTACCTTCAACAACCAGTACACCGGGAACGGATTCGCCGACTATCTGCTGGGGCTGGTGCAGGCGGCGCGGGCGAATGTGCCGCTGGCCGATTTCGCGATGGCGCATTCCCCGTACACGGGAATGTACGCGAACGATAACTGGCGGATCACCCAGAATCTGTCGCTCGAGCTGGGCGTGCGCTGGGACCAGTGGTGGGAGAAGGCTCTGGTGCGCGGCGCGGGCGCAACCTTCGACGTGCGGATCGGAAAAGCGGTGGCCGGAGAAAACAAGAAGGGCGAGGTGGACCTGACTTCACAGCCGGTGGCGCCGTTCCTGGCGAAGGCGACGGCCGGCCTGTGGGTCCCGGCCTCGCAGGCTCACATCCCGTCGGGGCTGTTCGAATCGTCGGGATACGTTTCTCCGCGCGTCGGCGGCGCATGGCGTCCGTTCGGCAGGGACACCTTTGTGGTGCGGGCCGGATACGGCATTTTCACTTCCAGTTATAACGGCAACATCACCGGGTCGCAGGTGATCGGACCGCCCTATTGGGCGTCGCAGCAGGCCACCTTCGCCAGAGCCTCGAACCAGCGCTGGGAGACGGCGTTTCCGGCCGATCCGAGCTCGTTCCTCGCGCCTTCGGTGAGCGCCGCGGTGTACAACATCAAGCCGATGAAGATCCATCAGTTCAATCTCTCGGTGCAGCAGGTGATCCCCAGGCTGGATGCGTCGGTGACGGCGTCCTACGTCGGCAGCCGCGGGCACGACCTGGTAGCCTGGCCTCACATCAATGTGCCGGCGCCGGGGAATTACGCCAATATTCTGGCGGCGGCTCCCTACCCGGCTTTCGGAAATATCAATCTTTACGACAATTTCGGACGCGACTGGTACAACAGCTTCCAGTTGAAGGTCGACAAGCGGTTCGCCAAGGGACTCTCCTACAGCGTGTCCTATGTATTCGCGCGCGATATTTCGAACGTCGGCAACGACGTGACGGCGCAGCCCACGCTGTACGCTCCGGAAAATTACGACCGGGGTCCGTCTCCGCTCGAACGCCGCCACATCCTGACGATCAGCGGCGTTTACGAGCTGCCGTTCGGACGGGGCCGCACGTTCGGCGGAGGAATCCCGCGGGCAGCGGATTTCATTCTGGGCGGGTGGCAGGTTTCGGGAATCTACAATTTTGTCTCGGGCGCCCCGCTTACATTCTCGGTTCCGGGCGCGACCCTCGGCAACGGCGTCAACGCGAGGCCGAACATCGTGGGCGATCCGCACGTGCCGAACCCCAGCGCGGATCTGTGGTTCAATCCGAACGCGTTCGCCAGCCCGCCGCGGTATCAGTTCGGCAATTCGGGGGTGGGGCTGCTGCCCGGACCGTCGCTGGCCACCCTCGACACGAACCTGGCCAAGAATTTCCAGTTCAGCGAGAAAAGGTACCTGCAGTTCCGATGGGAGATGTTCAACGCGGCGAATCGAGTGAACCTCGGCCTGCCGAACACGGGCCTGTCGACGCCGACGACGGGTAAGATCCTGGCCGCCGGGGAGGCGCGGCAGATGCAGTTCGGGTTGAAGTTCGTATTCTGAATTGAAGATCACTTCGGTTGAAAGCATCCCGGTGCGGGTCCCGATCCGGGAGCGTCTGGCGATACGGGCCAAGGGCGGGTCGCACTCCGTCTCGCCGTTCCTGCTGGTGCGCATTCACACCGACGAAGGAGTGACCGGGCTGGGAGAGGTGTCCTGCACGCCGCGCTGGAGCGGCGAGGATCAGGTGACCGCGGCCCACTTCATCGACACGATTCTGGCGCCGCTGCTGACCGGTCAGGATCCCGGCGAGATCGGGCGTTTGAGCCTGGCGCTCGGGCGCGCCCTGTCCGGAAATCCTTTCACGAAGGCGGCGCTCGAGATGGCCCTCTGGGACATTCTGGGGAAAGCCGCGGGACTGCCCGTGTACCGGCTGCTGGGCGGAAAGGCGCGGGAGTTCGTGCCGACGAAGTGGTCGGTCTCGGGCGTGGAGCCGGGTCGGGCGGCGGAGATCGCCGGTTGGGCGGTGGAACAGGGATTCCGGGCGATGAAGGTGAAGGTGGGGATCGATCCGGCGCAGGATGTGGCGCGTGTGCGGGCGGTGCGGGACGCCATCGGACCCGGAGTGCGGCTGGGCGTGGACGCCAACGGCGCGTGGGACGCGCGGACAGCGGTCCGGATGATCGGCTGGCTGCGGGAGTTCGATATCTATTTCGTGGAACAGCCGGTTCCGCCCGGTGATATCGAGGAGATGGTCGAGGTGCGCAGGCAGGCGGGTATTCCGGTGATCGCGGACGAGAGCGTGTACACGGCGCAGGATGCGTTCACGCTGCTGCGCGCGGGAGGCGCCGATGCGCTGTCCGCTTATGTGGGCAAGTCGGCGGGGATCGGCGGGGCGCGGCAGGTCGCGGCGGTGGCCGAAGCTGCCCGGGCGGGGTGTACGGTGGGGAGCAACCTCGAGATGGGCATCGGGAGCGCGGCCATGATTCACCTGGCGATCGCGACGGCGGGGATCACGGCCGAAGAATTTCCCTGCGACATTATCGGTCCTATGTTTTATACCGACAGCCTGCTGCGGGAGGCTCTGCCGATCAGCGGAGGACAGGCGCGGGCGCCGGAGAAGCCGGGGCTGGGGATCGAGCTGGACGAAAAGAAGGTGGAGCTGTACCGGGTGCGGTAGTCGAGTACACTGATCGCATGTCTGATTCTCTGTCCCGTCGGCGATGGCTGGCGGGGGCGTTCGGACTGGCGGCTCTCGGGGCGGGACGTCCTGAAGGCACGCTGGTCGATACCCATGTCCACCTGTTCGACCCGAAACGATTTCCCTACCACAAAAGCGCCACTTACCGGCCGCCGGCGGCCACCCTCGAGTCTTATACAGCGTTCGTGAAGCAGGCCGGTATCGATCATGCGGTGATCGTGCATCCGGAGCCGTATCAGGACGACCACCGCTATCTGGAATACTGCTTCGAGCACGAACCTCGCCCCGGATATTTCAAGGGAACCTGCCTCTTCGATCCGCTGCGGGAGGACACGCCGCGCCGGGTAAAAGCGCTTCTCGATCGCTGGCCCAAGCGCATCGTCGCGATGCGGATTCATGCGGTCTCCATGATTGTGGAACCTTCCGGCCCCATCCGCAATCGCGACATGAAAGATCCGCGCATGCTCGCCTGCTGGAAGGCGCTGGCCACTATGGGTGTCGGCATTCAGAAGCATTTCATCCCGGGGCAGGCCCGCAACATTCGCGCGCTGGCGGCCGCCGTCCCCGATACCACGGTGATCCTCGACCATCTCGGACGCCCCGCCAGCGGCACACCTGAGGACTATCGCGAAGTCCTCAAGCTTTCGGAGCTGCCGCGCGTCATCATGAAGTTCTCCGGCTGGGACCAGTACAAGGGCGATCTGAACGCTCTTACCAAGCAGATC
>DATJFH010000106.1:0-4128 GCA_035495815.1 Bryobacteraceae bacterium | reverse complement strand
CCGCCGAACTTGACCAGGTGCTTGGTGAAGGTCTTGGAGAAGTTATCCATGAACTCCAGGTTGATGAGCTGCTTGGCGGTAATGTGAAAAGGACTGATAGTGGCGTAGTTCGAGCCCATGTTGATGATCGGAATCACGTCGCCGGCGTTCTCCGGGAACAGTTCAGGAAGCGTGAGCCCGAGCTTCTTGCGATTGGCATGGTCCGACGCCGGGAAGAAGTCGGTGACGCGGCGCGCGAATGTAAATTGGAACTGCTGCAGCAGCGTGGGAGTGATCGAGTGGGCCCCGCTGAAAATGAAATTCTTCCCGGGGCGCGTTCCGTCGGTAACGGCGAGCCCGGGGAATGATGTTGTGACGGACGAGAGCGCCGTGCCGCCGTAGGGGTTGTACAGCCGCAGCCCGTCCTGCGTGAACCGGCCGTAAATGCGAAAGTAATCGCTGAAGACGTGATCGACCCGCATGGTGTCCTCGCGGAAGAACTGCCGCGAGGCGGCCGCCGACGTGTAGTTGATATTGCCGGGGCCGGCGAAATTGGGAAGCGGATACAGGCTGATCAGCTTGGCCGAATTCGGGTCGATGCGGGAAGGCGGAATTTTTCCGTCGGGAAACCCGAGGTTTGTGACAGGATCCACCACCGGATCGTCTTCCGTGCCGAAGATGCCGTCGCGCCCCGGACCGAGGCGGCTGAAATCGCCGGCGCGTTCGGCCGCCGTGGGCATCGTGGTGTTGATGGCCTCCCCGCGGGTGACGATGCGGTTGAACTCCTGGGCGAAAAAGAAGAACGTCTTGTTGCGGAGCCGGTTGTAGTTCGGAAAAATCACCGGACCGCCGATCTGGTAGCCGAAATTGTTCAACTTCAGGGGAAGCGTGATGTGGGAGAAATAATCCTGAGCGTCGAACGCGTCGTTCCGGTGGAAATAGAAAAGCGAGCCGTGAAACGCTTTGGTTCCACCCTTGGTGACGATGTTGATCTGGGAAGCTCCCCCGCGGCCGTATTCGGCGGAGTACGGCGTCGTGATGACGGAGAACTCGGAGATGGTGTCGATGGACGTAAACGTGTTCATCGAGCTCGATCCGACGATCACGTCCGCGTTGTTGCCGCCGTCGATGCTGATGTTGGACGCCGAGTTGCGAGCGCCGTTGATGCTGACGTCCGGAGTGGAGTTGGGATCGGTCCGGTCGGAGAGGTTGGAGGCGACGCCCGGGATCAGCTCGAGCAGCGTGAAAAACGACCGCCCGTTGAGCTGCAGCTCGCGTATCTGTTCGCCGCTGATCAGCCCGCCCTGCTCGGCCGAATCCGTTCGGACCTGTTCGACCTCGCTGCTTACTAAGATCTCCTGGGTTACGTCTCCCACCTGCAGGGCGATCGTGTGCCCGACGTGCTCGCTGACGTGGAGTTGTATTCCGTTGACCGACTTCTTGAACCCCGTATGGGAAGCGCTGATCTGGTAAGGCCCGATCGGCAGATTGGGAAAGGCATAGGATCCATCCGGGCCGGACTTGACCTTGCGGGTCATCCCGGTTTCGGTTTGCGTGGCGGTGATCTCGGCTCCGGCGATGGCCGAACCGCTGGCGTCCGTGGTGAGGCCGGCGATCGAACCGGTGGACTCCTGAGCCCGGACAACGCCGGCGAGCAGGGAAATGATGAGAACCGAACGTAGCGCGCAAAGTTTCATGTTGGGACGACCCTCGAACTAGGTAAGGGCAGCCGGTATTATAAGTCAACTCGAGCCGTTCTACTAAAAGGCAAGCGAGATCATGGCGGGATATTCAGATTGAGGGCTTCAAAACGGCGATTATTTGTATGCGATCGCCGCGCTGGATGGGCCTGCGAGCTGAATCACGTCGAAGCGTTGAAACCCGACTTCCCCGCACCACTTGCGGAAATCCGCCCCGGAATAGTCGAAGGCGTCGCCGAACTCGATCAGCATATTCAGGGACATGAGCAACCCGAAAACATTCTCGCGGCGGGCGTCGTCAATCAGGGCTTCGATGGCTACCAGCGCGCCGCCCGGCGGAAGGGCATCGTAAGCCGCGCGGAGCAGATGCATCTTCTTTTCCAGATTCCAGTCGTGGAGAATCATCCCCATGGTGATCAGGTCCGCCTTGGGCAAGGGATCTTTGAAGAAATCTCCGGACGCCGTGCGAATGCGGTCGCTGAGCCCGGCGGCGGCGATATGCTTCTGCGCGATCGGTTCCACCGGCGGCAGATCGAAGGAAGTGCAGCGCAGGTGCGGATGCGCCCGGGCGACTTCCATGCACAGCAGTCCGGTCGCGCCGCCGGCGTCGCACAGCGTCTTGAACTTTGAAAAATCGAACTTGGCCGCGAACGCCTGGAAGTTGATCCGTGAGAGTCCGGTCATCGCTCCCATGAACTGTTCCAGCCTCGGAAGCTCCGCGTAAAGCTCTTCGAACATCCCCTTCTGTCCGTGCTTGATTTCGTTCTGAGGCTTACCGGTGCGCAGGGCTTCGGGCAAGTCGTGCCAGAACTTGAAGAGCCGGTCGTTGAGCATCACCAGCCAGCCGCCCACGTATCGGGGACTGCCGCGGTCAAGGTAGAGCTGGCCGGCGGGCGTGTTGAAGTACTCGGCCGTAAGACCGTCGCCGTCGCGGTCGAGGAATCGCATGGCCACCAGCGCGTCGAAGAAGTCGCGGATGCCCCGCGGATGCAGGCCAAGCTGCGCCCCCAGTTCCGCGCCGGTCATGCGGCGGGCGCCGAGTGTCGTGAAGACGTCGAACTGGACCGCCGTCAAGAGAACTTTGGAAGACCAGAAGGCAAAAGCGGTCTGGAGGATGGGCTCAACCTGCGGGTCGGCGCTCTGCATGGGTTCAGCTCGTTATTATACGAACCGGATTCCGGCAGTGTCGAATACTCCTAGAAGTCCGGGGCGGTCTGGGCCCTTTCATCCTGTGTCGGGCGCTCCGGGCGCACGGGCCGACAATCGCCGGCCGGGACACCTCTCCACGTTACAATTGAAATATGATCTCGCGGATTGGGCAGGCCCTCTGCCTTTTCCTGTTCCTCCCCGGCTTCGCCCTGAAGCACGCCTTTCCCCAGACTCCGAAACCCGCTGACTTGTCCGAGTTCAGCCGCTCGGTGCGGGCCCTGACCCAGAAAGTCTCGCCCGCCGTGGTGCAGGTGCTGGTCAGCGGGTACGGTCCGGCGGCGGAACCCGAAAGCCAGCAGATTTCGCTGCTTTCGCGGCAGAGGTCGAGCGGCTCGGGCGTCATCCTCGATCCGGACGGCTATATCATCACCAACGCGCACGTCGTGCGGGGCGCCGTCAACGTTCGCGTCTTGACCACGGGCATGAAGACGGCCGGCCAGGACGCGCCGCTGGACGCGAAAATCGTCGGCATCGACCGCGGCACTGACCTTGCGCTGATCAAAGTGGACCGAAGCGGGCTACCCTCGCTCTCGTTCGCCGATTCCGATACGCTCAATCAGGGCGACGTGGTGCTCGCTCTTGGCAGCCCGCTGGGCCTGAAGAACTCGGTCTCCATGGGCGTCGTCAGCGCTCCCGCGCGGCAGATCGCCGACGACAATCCGCTGGCCTACATTCAGACCGACGCCTCCATCAATCCCGGCAACAGCGGCGGCGCGCTGGTCAACGTGAGCGGCCAGCTGATCGGCATCAACTCGTTCATCTTCACCCAGTCGGGCGGCAGCCAGGGCATTGGTTTCGCCATCCCCAGCAACATCGTCCAGACCGTGTACCAGCAGCTCAGGAATCACGGCCACGTTCACCGCGGTGAGATCGGCGCGACCGTTCAGGACATCACTCCCCCGCTGGCTTCCGCGCTCGCCCTGCCACGGCAGACCGGTGTGATCGTGGCTGACGTCGAGCCCGGCGGACCCTCGGAAGTCGGCGGACTGAGAACCCGTGACATCGTGCTCTCGCTCGACGGCCGGCGCATCGACTACGAACGGGACTTCGAGCTCACCTTCTTCCGGCGGCAGAAAGGCGACAAAGTATCCGTAAGGGTTCTCCGGGGCGGAAAAGAGCTGCCCCAACCCATCGTAATCGACGTCTCCGAACAGGAGGACGATGAGGATGTGCTGGCGGATTCGGTCAAGCCGGAGAACAATCTTGTCCCCCGGCTCGGAATTCTGTGCATCGAAATCGA
>DATJFH010000105.1:0-3791 GCA_035495815.1 Bryobacteraceae bacterium | reverse complement strand
CTCGATCCTCTTTCATGGAACCGCGCTCCTGCTGTGGTTTCAGCACCGCCATGTTTTCCGCGCCGCCGGCCGGAGTTTTCCCCGCTTCTGGACCGACTCCCGGCGCGCCTTCGCCCGCCTTCAAAGTTGTATTCGAAAGGTGGCCCTGAGCGGCGCCCGCGCTGACGTCGCCGGCGAGGACAGAATGGACTGAGCGAACCGCCTCCGGACGTGAATCACACGCGCGGGTGTGTGGCCAGATGATCGAGCACTGCCTTCCGGGCCTGGTTCCGGCTTTCCTGAACTTTTCCGCCATCGTCTTCCGACAGCTTGTTGCGGATCGCCGTCAGGTAGCGCCCCAGCAACTCCGAGTAGCGGGTCCACAGCCGGTCGCACTCGGAACAGGCGTTGCTCAGCGCGTCCCGCTCGCGAAGAATGTCCCTCGCCAATAGCTCTCCCCAGGCTTCCCTCAGTACCTCCAGGTCCGTCATGGAAACACGATCCACCTGACAGCGCCGCGTTCCATCCGTACCTTTGTGCGGCCTTCCCACCTGCCTGCCGCGCCGGAAAAGCACGTTCAAGGCGTCCCGATATGCCCTTTCGTATTCATTGTCCATCGCCAGCAGCCATCGCACGAACCCCGGACGCACGAACCCCGGAATTCTTCGATGTTACTACGGCGGCTGCTTCAATGAAAGCCCCGTCTGATGGGACCGGAGCAATATACCCTTC
The DNA here is from genome assembly GCA_035495815.1 of Bryobacteraceae bacterium. Lineage (GTDB taxonomy): Bacteria > Acidobacteriota > Terriglobia > Bryobacterales > Bryobacteraceae > DATJFH01. Next base: position 3,080 of record DATJFH010000105.1, on the reverse strand, counting down.
GATAAGATTAAATATTTCCCGGAGTAATGAGAAAATGAAGCGAGCTTTTGGACGCGGCTTAAGCCTCGCGAAGCCCGCAGTCCGGCATCCTGAATGCCCGAAGCTCTTTCCACCGGATCTCCCGTGTTTCCGGCCCGAGCCCTTGCCGCTGCCTGTCTTCTGGCCGCCGATTTTTCAGGCGCCGGCGTCCCCGGCCCTACTTTTTCGACGTAGAATCATGGACCAATAGTATATGGAATCTGCGGTACTCCAGTACTATTTTATCGTCCCGTAAAGGCATGATATTCTCGGTCTTGTAAATGCCTATTCGAGAACAGGGACCAAGATTAATTGACGACACAAGTACATTTTCACCCGGTGAGCTGACCGAAATCTGGGAGTGGATGGATTCATTCGACTCCCGGCCGCTCGTTGACCGGGAGACCGCCAGTCTCGTGAAGACGCCGCGAAGCTTCCGCCTGGAACGGTTTGTGCATCGGGGGCGCATCTACTGCGTTGCCCGTTGTTCCGACGGCCGGGAGTTGCTGGGATCCATCCTGGGAGTGGCCGCTCCGCCGTCGATCACCCCGGATCCGGCCCTCAGAAGCCGGCTGCGCAGCATGTGGCGCTGAATCGCGCCCGCCACAATCTCCCCCCGCGTGGCCTCTACTTCGCCCGGTCGTCCCGCGCGGCCTTCCCGCCCTGCACCCAGTCCGCCAGCGTACGCCACTCCGGATCATCCTTCGACTGCCAGAATTTCCCCCCCGTATGAAACGGATCGCCTCCCGCGCTCTCGCCCAGCGGATGTAGCAGCAAACGGCTGGAGAGCGGCCGCGCCACGTCCACCAGCTTGAGCGCGTTCTCGAAATTGCGCCGCGATTGGGCACGGCTCCAGGTCCCGTCCGCCCGCGTGCCTTCGAGATGGAAAAGCGACTTGTTGCTGTCGAGCGAGTGACAGTCGTAGCAGCGCGCCGCTCCCTGCCGGGCCTTCAGGAAGATCGGCTCGACCCGCTTCGTGAAGAATTCGAAATCCGGCGGAGCGGCCGCCAGCCACAGCGCCAGCGCCAGAACGAGCATCAGGATCAGTATAATATCCGCCATGCTGCGTAGAGAATTTTTGAGCGGCGCCGCAGCCCTGGCGCTGCGGCGTGGAAACATCAGCGGCGCCGTCGCCCTGATCGAGGCCGCTACCCGCTCCGGCGCCGTCTCGGCGGCGGCGCTGCACGTCCGTCAGGGTTCCAGCGAGGTTTCGAGAGCCTTCGGCCAAGCCTCCAGCCCGGAGACACCGTTTCTGCTGGCCTCCATCACCAAGCCCATGACGGCCACCGCCGTCATGATCCTCGCCGACCGCCGTGCCCTGGCGCTTTCCGATCCCGTGCGTAAATTCATCCCCGAATTCACGGGAGGGGACCGCGATTCGGTCACCGTCAAGCACCTTCTGACGCATACCTCCGGCCTGCCCGATATGCTCCCCGAAAACGAGGCCCTCCGGAAGCGCCACGCTCCCCTCCAGGATTTCGCCGCCGCCGCTTGCAGGACGCCCCTGTTGTTCAAGCCCGGAACCGAATGCCGGTATCAGAGCATGGGAATTCTGCTCGCCGGCGATATCGTCGAGCGCATCACCCGAACCCGGTTGCGGGACTTCCTCCGCCAGGAAGTATTCCAGCCGCTCGGCATGACCCAAAGCTCGCTCGGACTCGGCGGCCGCCCCATCCGCTCCACCGCGCTCTGCCAGGTCGCCGGCAATGACGATTGGAACTGGAACAGCCCCTACTGGCGCGACCTGGGAGCCCCTTGGGGCGGCGCTCACGCCACCGCTCCCGACGTGGCCCGCTTTCTGCGCGCCTTTCTGCTCCCCCCGTCCACGATTCTGACGCCCCAAACCGCCGCCGCCATGATTGTCGATCAAAACGCCGGACTCAACCAGCCCTGGGGATTGGGATGGAGTGTCAAACCCGGGGCGTTCGGAAAAGGCTCCTCGCCGCGGACCTTCGGCCACAACGGCTCCACCGGAACCATCGCCTGGGCGGATCCGAAGAACGGTTTGAGCTGTGTCCTGCTGACCACCCGGCCCGGCGCCGAGGACAAGGAGAAGCTCCTGCGGACCGTGTCCGACAAGGTGTCCGGAGCTTGATGCCGGCTAACTGGGGATGCGCCGGGCGGCCATCTTCTTTTCCAGCGCTTTCATCAGGCGGGTGCGGAGGTCGGTGGGAATTTCGACCGGTTCGGAGCACTTGTAAACTTCTATCGTCTTGCGGGTGGTGTCCGCCATCACCCAGCAGTTCGGACAGGCGTTGATATGCTCCTCCAGCTTCTTTCTTTCTTCGGCGCCGATCGATTCGTCGAGGTAGTCGGATAGCTCCGCAAGGAACTGTTTACAGGTAAGCAAAGGGATCCTCCACCTTCTTTTTGAAAAACGCCGTCAGCTTGTCCCGAAGCTGCAGGCGGGCGCGCAGCAGGCGGCTCTTCACGGCGGGCACGGAAAGCTCCAGCGCTTCGGCCGTTTCCTCCGTGGAGAGTCCTTCCATATCCCGCAGGACGAACACCGTCCGGTACGGAGGAGCCAGACCGTTTACGGCTTTGTCCAGGATTTCGTGCAGTTCTTCTTTCGAGTAGCGCTGCTCGGGATTGTCTTCCCAGACCGCTATCTCGCGGGCCACCGTGTCTTCGCCGGTCTGCACCGGCTCGTCCAGCCACACGGTCTTGTCCCATTTGCGCTTGCGCAGCTTCATCAGGGCTTCGTTGACCGCGATGCGCACTACCCAAGTATAGAACTTCGAATCTCCGTGAAAATCCGGAAGATGCTCGTAGGCCTTGAGAAAGGTCTCCTGCAGCACATCTTCGGCGTCCTCCCGGTTTTGCGTGATGTTCTGCGCTAGCCGGAAGATGTTGCGCTGGTAACGCTCGGTAAGCTCGTTGAACGCCCCGGTATCCCCGGAACGGGCTTGAGCGACCAGGCTGGCTTCATCGAAAACAGCGGCTTCTTGAGGCAAATTCCATTTTACCAGGGATTGGGAGGGAGGCGGCCGCGCTCAGAGTGTAACATCTCAGCCAGCCGCCCCGCGGTGAGGAAGCGCTTCCCCTGCCGGCCATCGGCCAAT
>DATJFH010000104.1:0-4462 GCA_035495815.1 Bryobacteraceae bacterium | reverse complement strand
TCCCATCAGGCCAGCGAAGCTCCACCATCAAGGCTTTGCAGTTTTCAAAATCGCTGAAGTGGAGGATTGCTTCTTGAAGAGTCTTAATGGCGACCATGAAACAATTATGGCCCTATTCGCGTGGTCTGTCAAGTATATAATTACCTGGAGAAGCCGCGATCCTTTCAGACGCTCTGGCCGCCCTGTTCCCATCCAATCCTAAACCGGCAGCGCTTCCAGAGCACGCCACACCGATCGGTGAGCAGGCCAAAGCGGCGGGGGCAACACGTTTCCTGCTGCGCACCGTGCTTTGAATAGGCATCTGGTTTAGAGTCCGCTGCTTTTGAGGGTGCTGCCCGTGCCCCCTGCCGGGGCAACATCGCCGGGACCGGTGATATGGAGGGCCTGGTATATCTGGTATATAATGACCGTGGCGTTTACGATGCCGATGTCCGCCCGGTCTGCGTTGGCGTGGATGGCTGTCATCCTGACGGTGGCGGAAAGCCCGGCACAACAGGCGTATACCCCCGAAGACGAAGTGATGGCGATGCTGCGGGAATGGCGGACGAGGCGCGGCCGCCACGCCGATCCGATGGGCGCGATCCTTCGACAAACAGCCGAAATAGCCGGATCCGCCGCGCCGCGATCCTCCGGGGACCGGCCGCCGCGGATCCGGGTGGGAAGCGGCGCAGGAGCAGGCGCTGATCTTCGGCCCGCAGCCGGTTTACCCGGAGGAAGCCCGCGCCAACGGCGTCGAAGGGGTGATCCGGATCGAAGCCGTGATCGGCGTGGAGGGCGGTATCGAGAGCGCGACGGTGATCGACGGCGATCCGCGGCTTGCCCCGTCCGCGCTCGAATCCGTCCGGAAGCGGAGTTATCGTCCGACGCTGCTGAACGGAACGCCGGTCGAGGTGGTGGCGGAGATCGTGGTTCGGTTCGGCGGTTCGGATGGGGACGCCGCGAGGCCGGTCGCGGGCAAGAAGCGGTAGGATAGCCTGAGCCGATCATGCGCATCCTGCTAGCCGCTCTGCTGGCGTGTCCCCTGGCTTGGGGCCAGCCAACCAAACTCGATGTTTACATCTCGGTGGACATGGAGGGAGTCGCCGGCGCGATCACGGGGGAGCAACTTCGCCCCAACGGTTTCGAATACGCCCGCTTCCGCGAGTTCATGACCCAGGAAGCGCTGGCCGCGGTGCGCGCCGCCAAGAAGCGGCGCCACCCGGATCAAGGCAACGGGCAGAATCTGCTAATCGAGCAGTTCCCCAAGGACGTCCGGATCATGCGCGGGCTGCCGCGGAGACTGGGCATGATGGGCGGTATCGACAACCATTTCGACGCGGTGCTGTTCATCGGCTACCATTCCTCGACGAACAATCCGCAGGGCGTGCGGGCGCACACTTTTTCCAGCGCATCGCTCACCCGGGGTGGCGCTCAACGGCGAGGTAGTGAGCGAGGGCTCGTTCAACGCCGCCCTCGCCGGTCATTTCGGCGCGCCGGTGATCCTGGTGTGCGGTGACGACGCGGCGGTGGCCGAGGTGCGGGCGGCGGCCGGGCCCATCGAAGCAGTGGAGACGAAGAAGGCGCCGGCTTCCATTCCTCGAACACACTGACGCCGGAAGCGGCGCGTGAGCCGATTTATCAGAGGGCCAAGGCGGCGCTGGCGCGAAGGAAGGATTTCATGCCGTATCCGGCGCCGTCCCCGGTGACGGTGGATATCACCTTCAAGAATTACCTTCCGGTGGAGATCCTATCCTATCTGAGGAGCATCGAGCGCACGGACTCGCATTCCATCCGGTTTCGGGCAAAAGACATGCCCGAAGCGGCGCACTTCGTGGAGTTCGTGACCTCCTACGACATCAAACTGGAACCGTAGACCGGGGCCGCCCCGAGAAGGGTCAAGAAAAGTTCGGGTCCTGGCAGCCGAAGGACAACCGGTGTCCCGGGGTCACGGAAAGCGTATTTCCGCAGCCTGGCCGGTTTGGCCGAGCGCCAATACTAATTGGTGGCCACCGCCAAAGCCTTGTGGACCTTGATGAGCAGCGGTTCGTCCGGCATATTGAGTCCGTGGAACTTGCCCCTACAATTCAGACATTCGTCGCCGCGGCTAAGAAACCAGAGCGCGGTCTCATATTGATCTAGCCGATTGACCGCGTCGCTGTCCGCCATCCAGTAATTCGTGTAATTTGGCGTAATCCGCCGGTAGTGCAGCGTGGTCGGTTTCGAATGGAGTTTCCAACGCGTGTACAGCGCCAGGCGTACGAATGGCCGTGACATCTTCCAGAGCGCGTCCTGAATTGGGATGGAAGCCTTGATCAGCTTGCCACCCCAGCCAAAATCGCTGAAAGGTCTGACCGGATAGCCCTCAGCCGCCCACGGAGTGCAATCCCACTGCGGAGCCAGAAAGACGAGTCCGCCATCCCTGGTTACGCGGCGGAGCTCGATCAGCGCAGCCTGGGGATTCGGAACGTGCTCGAAGACCCAGATCGTCCACACGCCGTCGAAGTCGTTGTCCTTGAGAGGCATCAGCGTCGCCGATCCATGCACGAACGGTTTATGGAAAAACCGTTTGGCGGTCGGCGAGATGTCCAGACCCGTGTAATCGGGCACCACATCCTGCAGGTACCCGCGTCCGGCGCCGATATCGAGCACTCTCTTTTCCTGTAAGTTGAAATGACGAACGAAGGCTCGAATATTGCCCAGAACATCGGCCTTTTCCGCGCCTTCTTTGGCCATGCGGACGTATTCCGAGTCGTCCTTTTCGGCGGCGCCCAGGTCCGCCTTCTGATAAGCGGTGGCGTAATACCTGGTCAACTCCGCCTGTTCCGCGGAAGAGAGCGGTGAATCGGTGTGGTAGGGAAAATAGATGATCGACGCGCCGATTAACAAGATCAGGGCGACGCGATATGCGCAAGGCGATATCGAGCAGTTCGCGGGCGATACCCGGCCGCGGCTTGCGCGCCGGCGCCACATCCGATTTTCCCATTCAGATTTAATCGGCCAAAAATGGCCCAGACTTCACAGGCGGCTCTTCGGGCGTTGGAAATGGGGTTGCGAAAGAGACCTGTTGCGCCTGCTACCATGCGGGAGGATGACGCCGTCCGAGCAAGAGCGCTACTCCAGACAGATCCTGTTTCACGGCATCGGCGAGAAGGGGCAGCGGAGCCTGCTCAACGCTCACGTCGCCATCGTGGGATGCGGGGCCCTGGGGACGTTCCATGCGGCGGCGCTGGCGCGCGCCGGCGTGGGGCGGCTGACGATCGTCGACCGGGACTATGTCGAGCCGGGCAACCTGCAGCGGCAATGGCTGTTCGATGAGACGGACGCCGCCGAGGCGCTCCCCAAGGCGGTGGCCGCGGAGAGAGCCCTGGCGCGCATCAACTCGGGAATCCGGGTGACGGCGGCGGTGGCCGACCTGGCGCCATCCAACATCGAAGACCTGCTGGACGGGGCAGCTCTGATCCTGGACGGAACCGACAACTTCGAAACCCGGTATCTGATCAACGATTACTCCGTCACGACCCTGATTCCCTGGATCTACGGGGCGGCCGTCGGCAGCTACGGGGTCACCATGCCTGTGCTGCCGGGGGAAGGCGCTTGCTTTCGCTGCGTGTATCCGGATCCGCCGGGCGGGTCCCAGCCGACCTGCGACACGGCGGGGGTACTGAATTCCATTACGGCCGCCATCGGGGCGATTCAGGTTGCCGGCGCCCTGCAGTGGATCGCCACCGGCAAACTCCCGGCGCGGCTCACGACGCTCGACGTGTGGAACGGCGGCGCGCGCGAAATCCCGCTGCCCGGGCGCGATCCGGACTGCCCGGCGTGCGGCAAGCGGGAATTCCCCTTTCTGCGGGGAGAAAACCGGGCTCCGGTCAGCCTGTGCGGCCGCAACGCGGTGCAGATCCACGAACGGAACCGGCCGCTCGACCTGGCCCAATTAAAAAGCAAGCTGGCGCCTTTAGGCGAGGTGCGGGCCAATGAATTCGGCCTGCGGTTCTTCTGTCCTCCCCACGAGATGACGATCTTTCCGGACGGGCGGGCGATCATCAAGGGGACTACGGACGTGGGCCTGGCGCGGAGCTTATACGCCAGGTTCGTCGGCGCCTGAAGCCGGGTTGCGCTACGCTACTTGCATGCCTATCAGCCAATCCTTACTACCGGAATTCGATCATGAAATGGCGAATACACGCAAGACTCTGGAGCGGGTACCCGACGGCAAGCTGGGCTGGAAACCGCACGAGAAATCCATGACGATGGGGCGGCTCGCGGGGCACATCGCCGAGTTACCGGGCTGGGCGGCCGTTGCGCTCGACAAAGATGTGTTCGATGTGGCGCCGCCGGGGGGCGAGTCCTATCGCGGAATGACGATCCGGTCGCGTCAGGAGGCGCTCGAGGTGTTCGACGCCAAGGTCGCCGAAGCCCGGGCCATGCTGGCGAAGGCCACCGACGAACAGCTCATGAGCAACTGGACACTGCAGGCGGGGGG
>DATJFH010000103.1:0-13393 GCA_035495815.1 Bryobacteraceae bacterium | reverse complement strand
AGCGTTTACGACCGGCAGCAGCACCTGCAGCTCGACTCCCGTCGACATGCGCGGTGTCTGCGTCCCCGGAGCGATCACCGCCCTGCCCGAAAATCCGGCTTGAGGATACAGGCCGTTCAATTCGTCCACGCGGTCCGGATTCATCTTTAACTGTCCCGGCAGCACGATCTTGTTGATGCCGAAGTCCATGAAGGGAGCCAGCGTGACCGGACCCAAAATCGAGATCCGGTATTCGAAATTGCCGACGACCTGCAAGTCCCCGCCGGGGAACACCAGCTGATAATACGGGATGTTCAACGTTGCCGGCACGCTGGTCACCACTCCGTTGGTAATGGTCTTCTGGAGCCGTTGTGTGCCGTCGTCATTCAATATGTTCACGGTGGTGGTGCTGGGAACGAACGCCACCGGACTGATGCCCCAAATATCGAAGCCGCGCACGTCCTGCTCGCCGCCGATAAACGTGCGGCTGAACGGTGGGGCTACCTTCCCGCCATAACCGGTCAGCAGCGAGCTCATGGCATGAAACGCCAGCACGTGCCCCTTCCCGATGCCGTGCCGGAAATACTTGAGGTCGATGGTGGGCCGCACCGTGTTGACGTTGCCGCCGAGGAGGCTGCCCGCGAATTCCACCGAGGCAAAGATGCTCCGTCCGGCGGTCGGATTGAGCGGATGGTTCACCGTGTTGTAGGAATATGACGGCGTAACGCGGCTGGTCTTGATGCCGTTCAACGCGTTCGGACCGCCGATCCTCTGGAAGTAGAGGTACTCGAAATACTGCGTCGAAGCCTCGCTCTTCACCGCTATATCGGAAATGTCGTATCCATAGGTGAGTCCGACGCGGGCGAAGCTGCGCTTGAGCGGATAGCTGGCCGATACGTTTAGCCCCCGGCTGTTCTGCGCGTAATTCAGCAGGTTGTTGGTGCCGAGCGCGTTGTACAGCGGAATCAGGTTCTGGCCCGAAAGGATCGAGGCTTCGCGTCCCTGGTCGTAATTGAAGCGGCGCAGGTAGACGACGAACCCCAGCTGAAGCGGGCGGTCCAGAAAGTAGGGCTCGGTAAATCCGATGCTGACGTCCCGCGTGCGCGTCCCGAGCTGCGATTCGAGGGAGAGTGTCTCGCCGAGTCCGAGGAAGTTGTTGGTCGAGTAATTGAACCCCACGAAGCTGCCCGCGATGCCCGAAACACCTCCCGTCAGGCCGATGGAATTCTTGCCGCGCTCCTTCACCTTGAGCGTGATGTCCACCGTGCTCGATTGCGTGTTGCGCTTGATGTCGGCGGCCTCGCCTTCCTTGAGCACTTCGAAGTAGCCGAGCTGGTTGAGCCGCAGCAGGCTGAGCTCCCACAGGCGGGAGTTGAAAATGTCGCCTTCGTCCAGCAGGATCTCGCGGCGGATCACTTTGTCCCGCGTGGTTGTGTTCCCCGCGAAATCGATACGCCGCACGAAGAACTGCTTGCCTTCCTCGGCCGTCAGAGTCAGATCGATCTTATCGGTGTTGGGGATGATATCGAAGCTCGGCTCGGTCACGGCGTCGATGTAGCCGAACTCGCCGTACAGCTTGCGCAGGTTCTCAAAGCCCTTGCGCAGCTTGGCCGTCGAGAAAATGTCGCCTTCCGCCATCTGGAACAGCGGCTTCATCAGCGTGTCCGGCGTGCGGAACAGCTTCACGCCCGAGAAGGTGATCTTGTTCAGATGATACTGCCGCCCCTCTTCGACCGGAATCGTGAGATCTGCCAGAATCTGCGCCTTGTTCGGGTAGAATAACGGGATCTTGAATTTGCCCTCGGGAACTTTCCGGATCTTCACTTCCTGATCGAGAACCTTGGCGGTGAAATATCCCTTGTCCCGGTATGCCTCCCGCAAACGCTCCTTGTCCTCTTCGAGCTTGGTCGAGTCGAAGGTGCGCGCCCAGATGCCCTCGAGAAAGATGGAATGCGGGATTCCGATCGGATGGGAGTTCTTCATGGCGCGGATGGCCTCCCGCCTCCCCATGACATCGTTCCCCAGAATTTTGATCTCCCCGACCTTCACCTTGGGACCTTCGTTCACGTTGAAGGTGACTTCCAGCGAGGACGGCGGAATCTGGCGGACCTGGGGATCGATGGTCGCATACTGCCGGCCCCGCTCGGCCAGGTATTCCTTCAGCACGACGGTGGCCCGCTGAACCTTGTTCGGATCGTACTGCGATTCGACCGACAGGCCTACTTTTCGTTCCTTGAACCGGTCCAGGATCTCCGAGACGGTCACCGACTTGATGCCTTCGTACTTGATGGATCGCACCACCCGGCGTTCGACCAGGATATAGCGGACAATGACGCCGACTTTACCCGGTTCCGTCTCGAGTGTGATGTCATCGAAGCGGCCCGTATTCCAGATGGCCATGAAATCACGCCGGAGCGATTCCTGGTCCAGCTTGTCGCCCTTTTTGGTGAACGTCAGCGCGCGCAGGGTATCCTGGGGGACGCGGCGGGCGCCCCGGAATTCGATGGCTTCGATCGTATTATCGAGCGCCCCCGGGACCGGAGCCTCGGCAGCGGGTTTAGGCGATTCAAGAGCCGGGCGGCCGGGAGCTTGCGGCTTGGCGGGCTGTGGCTTCGGCGGCTCGGTCGACTGCGGAACCGCTTCGAAGGGATTTTGCGGCTTGGGCCTGGGAACTTCGGGCTGCTTGGCTTTCTCGCTATCCTGAGCCGGGGGTGCAGCCTGTTGCGCTACTGCGGCGGTAGAAACGGAGAAGCAGAGACATACGAAGGCGGTCGCCAGGCGCTTGCGCCTGCAAAGAATCATGAATAACCTAGTCCCTTTCTACTCTGCGCGTTTTCTAGTGACGCGAACCCATTTCCAGGGGTTTCACCTTTCGGTGGACATGGCGTCGAACCTATATCTTACAAAATTTTCGAGGCGATTGCCTGTTAACATTTGACGCTCACCCAACCGCTAGAATGGAAAGGCTCATGGATGCCCGACCGCATCTGATTCGGATCGCCGGACTGATGAAAGAGCTGCGCCTCGAAGCCCTGCTGATCGGGAACGCCGCCGCCGCCCTCCAGGGCGCGCCCGTCACCACCATGGACTTCGATTTCCTGTTCCGCAAAACTCCCGCCAATATCCGAAAACTGAAGAAGCTGGCCGATCATCTGGGCGCCGTAATCCTTCGTCCGTTCTATCCGGCGTCCGACCTGCTCCGGATCGTTCGCGATGGGGACGGACTTCAGATCGATTTCATGTCGACGATCCACGGCGCAAGGTCGCTGGCCAGCCTTCGAAGCCGCGCCCGTAAGTTGACGTTCGGCGAAACGGACCTGATGGTAGCCGCCCTCTCCGATATAATCAAGAGCAAGCGAGCCGCCGGTCGCCCCACGGATCTCGCGGTCCTGCCGGTACTCGAGAAGGCTCTCGATGAAGAAAAAGCGCGCCACCCGAAAGGACAAGCTGGAAGCCCTCGCCAAAGAGAGTGAGCTGGCTTTGCGCGACCAGATCCGCCGGCTTCAGGCGCTTCCTCCGGAGCGCCGTACGAACTTTCTGCGCGTGCGGCTGGGATTCCGGATGTCCGCTCTCTAAAGTGGACTACTTCGCCAGCGCCTCGATGTCCTTGAAACGGACCTCCAGCTCCTGCCTGGGATTGATTTGCAGAGCGAGGCGCCCGATCCTGCGGCCCGGGTCGTTTGCCAGATCGGCCGTCTTCTCCCCATTGAGATGCAGGACCACCCGGCCGCCATGCGCGGAGACCACCAGTTCGTTCCAGTCGTCCGCTTTATAATATTCGCCCGCCTTCTCCGCCGACGGCTTGAAAATCCACTGGCGGCCGCGAGGCTCGAGCAGTCCGCCCGCGTCGCGGGAAGGGTCCACCTCGACTTCGTACCCCACCGGTCCCGACGGAGGCGCATTGGGATCGGCCATGCGGAAGAAGAATCCGCTGTTCCCCTTGACCGCTTTGTATTTCAGCCTCACGGTGAAATCGGCGAAATCGTTTTCGGTCAGCAGGAATCCACGCTCGGTCGAGTCCTTGGGACTCACGCCGCGCAGGGCGCCCTCCACAATGGTCCACTGTCCGCCGCCGAACTGTGTCCAGCCCGTCTTGGTGCGGCCGTCCCAAAGCGGATGCCACTTGCTCTTTCCCAGATCTTCGAGCCGGATATTGCGCCAGCGCACCTGCGCCGGACTCTCGCCGGGAAACTGATGGACCTGCAGCGCCAGGAAGCCGGTCAACTCGGCCGAATCCACCAGGTCCGCGCAGGGCACGCCGTTGATCCACGTCTTGATGGAATCGCCCATGGCGACCACGCGAAACTGGTTCCACTGGTTGTCGTGAAAAGCTTTGCTCGCCGCCGGGTCGCCGCTCACGTTCGCGACCCATCCGCGGCCGGCTTCGTCATAGATGCCCCCGGACGCGCCGGATTTTTCGTTCGCAATCTCCACCTGGTAGCCGTGCACGCGCCCGGCTTCGTGAGTCCGCTTTTTCTTGCCCTTGTTCTCGGTCATCACGGTGGTGGCCTTCTCATACCGATGGCTGCGGATCTGGACCCCGGAGTTGAGCGCCGGATCCACCTTCACCTCGAACTCCAGGATGAAATCCCCGTACTCCTTTTCCGTGCACAAAAATGAGTTCGGACTGCCCTTGGCCGTGACACCGACCAGCTCCCCATTCTCCACGGAGTACCTGGCGGACCCGTTGCATTGCCGCCAGCCGTTGAGCGTCTTGCCGTCGAAAATCGGCTTCAGGTTTTCCGCCGTCCCAGCCTGGCTCGTTAACAGCGCCGCCAGCAGCGCGAAATGTCGGATCATGTTTTATGGCCGTGGAGAAACGTGTCTGGCCAGAAAGGCCTGGCAATCTTCGAAGAAGGTGTCGGATTTCATGGAAAAGCCGTGACGCTGCGCCGGATACAGCTTCACCTCGAAGTCCTTGCCGGCCGCTGCGAATTCCGGGAAGACGATCTCGTTATTGATGCGGTTGATGACGTGCACGCCGCCTTCGGCGAAAAACATCGGACACTGCACCCGTCGAATCTTGTCCTGCGTGATCTTCCGAATCGCGGCGGTGTAGTACTTGTTCGGATTGTCCATCAGATCCTGACCGTCGGAAGGGGACATCTTCCTGTCTCCCTGCCGGTACTCTTTGGTAAACATCCCGGTGAACAGAATGCTGGCCGGCTCTTCGGCCACCGCGGCCGGCAGCGGAACTTCCCCCGCGATTTCGACCGCCAGGCTGCCCCCTCCGCTGGTTCCGTAAATCACCACCCGGCGCGGGTCCGCTTCCGGCATCTTCTTTACGTAGGCCAGCACGTCGAGGCAATCGAGCAGCGCATCACGGGTTTGCGGATCCACGTTCCGGGGACGGAATGTGGGCACGACCGTGATCCAGCCCGCGGCAAGGAAGCGGCTCATCGTGTTCGGCCCCCGCGAGGTCGCTTTCAATCGATCCACCGGCTGTGTTTCGAGTCCCCCGTGGAGAAAGATGACGGCCGGAGCGTTCCGCGCTCCCGGCGGACGCCGGATCACCGCGGGAGTGGTGGCGCGGCCGCCCTGAGTCGGTATGTCCACCACTTGAAGCGGGCTCGCGTCTTCTGAAACAGGCGCCTTCGCCGGCTCGGCAGCGAAGCCGATGAAAATCGGGCTGAGCATGGCGAGGGCGATTGTACTGATAATCCGGCGGAGCCTCATGGCGACCTCCGGACGTTAGTATATACCGTCCGGCAGGCTTTCGAGTCCCGCTACTTTGCCTGTTTCCGCGGACCGGCCCGCACCTGCACCCGCCGGTAGGCGGACAGCGGAGGCGACCCGCGATCCGTCACCGTCAGCAGCACGTTGGCGGCCCCGGCTTCCGGCGCCTTCACCACCGCGCGCCAGGGAGCGTCCGCCCGGGCCTGCACGGAACCTTCACCGGCGGGATAGATCTCCCAGCGATAGCTCAGCTCGTGGCCGTCGGGATCGGCGGATCCTGAGGCGTCAAGCTCCACCTCCGCTCCCGCAGTCGAGACCCGTTCGGCCGGTCCGGCGACCACCGCGCTCGGCTCGTGGTTCGCTTCCCGGCGCGGCCGCACGCACCACTCCAAACGCGCCGCGAACGAATTCTGATACGCCTCACGCCAGCGAAACACGGTCGCGCGTTCACTGGTCTCGCCGTTCCAGGTGTCGCGCGCCCCGCGGTACCGCGGCCCCGGGCCTTCGAACCGGCCGCCCCAACCGCCGAGCTCAGGATGATCGGGCGCACCCAGCCCGTTGGGGATCAGGTACAGGAACGACGGCGTATCGCCCTCCTTCATTCCATATACCCGGCCCCACGGATCGCCGCCGTGATAATTCGGGTAAGCGGCCCCCAGCGGTCCGTGCCCGCTGCGTACGTGTTGTTCCACCCAATCCGACCCCGTCAGTGCGCTGTCGCCGTTCCGGTACATGCCGCGAACGGTATCGGCGCTCGTGATGTAGAACAGGTTCGGGTGATGCTCCCCGATCCATTTACCCGTGCCGTCCTGATCGTACACGGCGTACACGCGCAGCTTCGATTCGAACTCCTTCACCCCGGACGGAGAACGGCTCTGATCGATCTTCCACAAAGCCTGCGCCAGCTCACGCGCACCTCCCCAAATAGTGATCCACAGAGGACGCGGGTCCGGCCGGTCCGCCGCCGCGATGATCCAATCCGACGCCTCCGTATCCTGTCCCGGGCCGATCCGGCTCCGGTCGCCGCTGCCGGCTTTGACTCCTCGCCGCAGCTGCTCCACCGGAGGGAACGCCGGATCGTGCCGCGCGAGATTGTCCCGCGTGCGGCCGTACGCGTCGAGAATCGTGTGGATGAACTGCGGATTGACTTTCTTCGGAACCGGGTTATTCGTGTGAGTCGCCAGCAGGCCCTCGATCTCGAGCTGATTGCTGTAGAGCAGGAGCCGGACCAGGGATTGCGTGTCGTCGGGCTCGCCCTGATCCGAAGTCAGGGTGCTGATGTCGGTCATCACCAAAACGCGGGTCTTTTGCGCGCCATGGCACACGGCGGCCAGCGCGCCCGCGAGTATGAATCGCGCGATCATCGGGCCGCCAGAAGCTCCGCGATCGTCGCGGCGAATTCGGCCGCATCCGGGGGGCGGCGCTGCGGCTCGGCAGCGTAGCACTGATGAAGATACCGCGCCAGAATCGGCAGTTTTTCGCGAGCTATGCAAGGTTCGAGCGCCTGCTCGAGCGCGCGGGGAAAAGACTCCTGGGACACCATGGCGCCCAGGTCTCCCAGACGCTTGCCGGAAAGCATTTCCAGAATGATCACTCCGAACGAATAGATGTCACTGGCCTGTGAATAGTGCCCGGTCAGGCGCTCCGGGGACATGTAGTTCAGGGATCCTCCGAGCAGGGTCGTGTTCCACAGGCTCTTCGCTCCGCCCCGCAGGCTTGCCATTCCGAAATCGATCAGCACCGGGCTTTCCGTTTTCGAAGCGGGATCCAGTAGAATCACGTTCTCCGGCTTCAGGTCGCGGTGTACGATACCGCGCTTGTGAACTTCCGCCAGCGCCGATCCGAGTTTCTGTACGATGCGAGCCGCGCGTTCGGGCGGCAGGGGCCCCGCGGCCATCTCCTCGCGGAGCGTGGGCCCGGCCAGGTAAGGCATCACCAGGCAGGGTTCGCCGCCGGGGCTCACCCACGAATCCATGATCGGACTCACGCCGGGGTGATCCACCGAGCGCAGCGACGCCACTTCGTAAGCAAACCGGTCACGCACCCAGGTCTCGTTCTTCAAACTCACATCGAGGATTTTTACGGCCACGCGGGTGTTGGGCTCCTTCAGGTCGAGAGCTTCGTAAACCACCGAGAACCCGCCCTGCGAAATCGGCCGGAGCAGCCGATACCGCCCCGCCAGAATTTCGCTTTCCCGTCCGCCGCAGGCGGGAGGCGCCGCTTCCTGGTAGCTGCGCCGGCGGCGCAGCAGGAAAACGGCCTTCCGGACCCAGTAGTTCGTTCCCGGATACCAGGCCGTCCGCCGCACGATCAGGGTCGCGGCGCAGCCGGCCAGCGGGAAACCGATCCACCAGAGCCACGAGAGGGATCGGCCCGCGAGTCCCACCTGGAAAGGAAAGGACAGAACCGGCGAGGGCCCGTTCCCGTTGTACACGACTTCGAGCCGGTAGCTGTTCTGCGGCAGGCGGCTGAACTCGATTCTGCCGTCCCGCGACGGCTTCCAGTCATGAAACAGCGGCTCCAGCCGGTAGCGAAAGGGATAGTCTCGAAACTTCGGCGTATCGAGGGAACCGACGTCGATCCGCAATCGCTCTGTCTCGGCGG
Source organism: Bryobacteraceae bacterium (assembly GCA_035495815.1). Lineage (GTDB taxonomy): Bacteria > Acidobacteriota > Terriglobia > Bryobacterales > Bryobacteraceae > DATJFH01. The sequence goes on along the minus strand of DATJFH010000103.1, from coordinate 5,134 downwards.
GAATCGCGTCCGGCATCGCCGCGAGGTAGACCCGATCGTCAGCCTCGATCCGGGAAATGCGGGGCGGCGAAGCATTCCTGGGAGCGTCGAACCACGTGGAATCGGGCCGGATATGAGAGACGCCCTCCTCGCCCGATATCCAGACACTGCCATCCGAATCCTCGAAAAATCCGTACTGGTCCGTGGCATCCGTCCCCAATCCGCTGTGAATCTGGATGTGAATCCAGTCCTCAGGAGCGGTATGCCGGCCGTCGCAGACATGCACGCCCTCCGGCGAGCCCCGCCAGATCCAACCCCGGGAATCGCGCTTCAGGAAATGCGTGTCCAGCGGGCTGTAGCCCGCGCCCGCGGAAAAGCTGGATGCGATCCACCGGTCCTGGCTCCGCCGCAAACGTGAGAACTCGCCGCCGCGACGGTAGGCGACCCAGATATCCTCCCCGGCCAGCGGATCGTGAAGCGCCAGAGAGCGAATCGCCGTCAAGTGCGGCTCGATGAGGAGCCTGTGCCAGCGATTCTCTGGATCGAGCCAGGCGACGCCTTCGTCGTAGCCCGCCCAGAGACGGCCGGCCCCGTCCAGTTCGAGTTCCACCGCCTGGTCGGTAAGCCCGGCCTCGTCCGTGCTCCTCGGCAACGGCTCCCGCGCCAGGCGCAGCTTGCCGGGATAGCCTTCGATCCGCAGCAGCGCGAGCTTGTTCCCCACCCACAGCCTGCCGGCGCCATCCCTGATAATTTCCCGGTACTCATCCGCCGATGGCAGCGGATTCGGCGGTTTGTCTACGATTCTTCCCGCCCCTGACAGCCGAACCAGCCCGAGTTTGCGAATGGACGCGAGAAAGCCCCCGTCCGGCAGCGCGTGCAACGCGGCATACCGGCGGGATTCGCCGCCGAGAGCCGTCCAGCGGCCGGTCCCGGCATCCAGACGGTAGAGGTTTCCACGGGTGGCCGCCACGTGAGTTCCTTGCGGCGTGCGCACCACCTGAACGGCCGCCTGCTGGCCCAGATCTTCCGGAAACCAGCGCTGCCATTCGGGTTCGGGAATCCATTCCACCAGACCTTGCCCCAGCCTGGCGACCCAGAAATGCCCCCGTGTGTCCTCGTATCCGGCGGTAGGCTGGAAGCGCTCCGAGGAGTGGCGGTCGCGGAATTCGAGACCGGTCGTCAGGTTGCGAACGGTCTCTCCCAGAAACCAGAGATGGCCGTTTCGACCCGCAGCCAGCGGACCCCGGCGCGCGGTTCGGTTACTTGGCCGGCGCTCGAAAAACTGCGTCTCTTTTCCGCCCTCCAGGGCCACTACGCGCTCATGATCGGCAGCCCAAAGCCGTCCGGCCGAGTCCCGGACTACCTGCTCGTACGGGTCCGGCAGCGCCGTTTCCTCCGCCGGATGGCCTGGCGCTATGGCCCGGGCCCGGAACGGCGGCGGACTGACGAACCAGACACGGCCCGCCGAATCGGCGGTGAGATCCTTGCGAGGCCTTTCCCCCAAATAGGTGACCGACCCGTCGGGGTGGACCGATGCCAGCCCTCCGTCCGGAGCCTCCATGTTTCGCCGCCCTGCCTGGTTTTGAGTCGGCTCGATGGCGACGAAAACCTGATCCGGCAGCCCGGCCATGGCGTACACCGGCTCGCGCAGGACGACGGCAAACCCGCTCTTGTATCGCGCGAGCCCCTGCCGGCCCGCGGCCCATAATGACCCGTCCGAAGTGACGGCCACAAAACGCGCCGATGCGAATGGAAAATCCGGAAGCTTCTGGTACCGCAACCCGTCGAACCGATACAGTCCGTCCTCCGCCGCCAGCCAAAGGAAACCATCCGGCCCCTGGGCGATCGATAGGATGACGATCGAGGGATTGGGATGGACGCGAAGCCGGCCGGACGCCGCCAGTAACGGCGCCGCCAGTGTCAATAATGAGACAGCGATCGCGGCAAGCCGGGGCACCACTCCTTCGCTCCGTTCCTAACATCATACTCGCGCCGCCCTGCTCTGTCAGCCAATCGACGTCCCCTGGGTGATGTGAGAACACGGCAGCGCCTGACGCCGGCGAGCGGCATCACCCGCGTGAAGTTCTCATTTACACGTAGTAGACTACCTAGCTATGCAGAAAGTAACACGCCGTAGTTTCATGCAAACGATCGGAGCCGGAGCAGCCTCCCTGGCAGCATCCGCCGCCGCACCCGACAAACCCAACATCATCTTCTTCCTCAGCGACGACGTTGGCATCGATCTCATCGGCTGTTACGGCTCCGACCGGTTCAAGACCCCCCATATCGACGCTCTGGCCAAAAGCGGAATCCGCTTCGAAAACTGCTACGCGGCCCCGCTCTGCGGGCCGTCGCGATGCCTGGTGAACACCGGCCGGTATGCGTTCCGGACCGGGGGCATTACGAATCAGTCCTGGAGCCGCGAAGGCGGGCAGGGCGCGAAATCCAAGGACGAATTCCCGCTTGCCAGGCTCCTCAAACAGGCCGGCTATGCAACCTGTTCGGTGGGCAAATGGCGTCAGGTCGGCGAGACCCCGGGCGACTGGGGTTACGACGAGTGGCTCACCGATCCCACCGCCGGCGGGTGGTATTGGCAGAAATCCTACACCGCCAACGGCAAGCTCGTAGAGTTGGACAAAGAGGTCTACTGTCCCGACGTGGCGCACGACATGGCCATGGACTTCATCCGGCGGCATCGGAACGGACCTTTCTTCGTCTACTACCCGACTCACCTGGTGCACGGGCCCATCCTCCGTACTCCCGACAGCGCTACGGATAGCAAGGATCTGTACGCCGACAATATCGCTTACATGGATAAGCTGCTCGGCAAGGTGGTGTCTGAAGTCGAGCGGCTCGGGCTCCGCGAGAAGACCGTGCTCGTCTTTTCCGGCGACAACGGAACCGCCCGCGAATCGGGAAAGGTTCACAACCGGCAGATCAATGGAGCCAAGGGTTCCATGTGGGAAGGCGGCGCCCGAGTCCCGCTGATTGCCAGTTGGAAGGGCAAGACGCCCAAGGGCAAGGTCCTTCCGGATCTGGTGGACTTCACCGACTTCTACGCCACTTTCGGGGAGCTCGCCGGCGCAAAACCGCCCCAGGGTTTGACCTTTGACAGCCGCAGCTTCGCCCCCCAGATTCAGGGCAAAAAAGGCAGCCCGCGCGAATGGATTTACGTCCAGCTCGGAGCCAACTGGTATGTCAGGGAGAAGAGCTGGAAAATGAACCAGGCCGGCGAGCTCTATGACATGAAGCAGGCCCCCTTCGAGGAGACGCTGGTTCCGAAAGACTCGACCGGCGCCGAATCGGTGGCCGCGCGGAAGCGCCTGCAGTCCGTTCTGGCCAGCCTCAATCCGGCCGGCGGGAAAACCGAATCCGCGGGTCCCGGAGGACGCAATGGAAAGAAGGGCGGCAAAAAAGGCGGCAGGAAGAAGGCCTGAGAAGCCGGCCTACGCCAGTGACGTCCAGTCCAGAATCACTTTTCCCGACCGGCCGGTCCGCATGGCCGCGAAACCCTCTTCGAAATCCGTGTACGGCATGTGGTGAGTGATAACCGGTGAAATATCGAGCCCCGATTCGAGCATGACCGTCATCTTGTACCAGGTCTCGTACATCTCCCGCCCGTAGATACCTTTGATCGTAATCATATTGAAGATCACGGTGGCCCAGTCGATCGACATCTCCCTGGGCGGAATCCCGAGCATGGCGATCTTCGCCCCGTGGCTGAGGTTGGACAGCATCTCACGAAAGGCCGCTTCGCTTCCCGACATCTCCAGCCCTACGTCGAAGCCCTCCTGCATTCCCAGCTTTTTCTGAGCCTCGGCAATCGGCGTTTCCGAGGGATTCAGCGCCAGTGTGACTCCGATTTTTCGCGCCAGCTCCAGTCGGTAGGGATTCACGTCGGAGATCACGACGTGCCGCGCGCCCGCATGCCGGACGACGGCCGCCGCCATGATGCCGATCGGTCCCGCGCCGGTGATCAGCACGTCCTCGCCCAGCACGGGAAACGACAACGCCGTGTGGGCGGCATTTCCAAACGGGTCGAAAATCGCCGCGATCTCCCTCGGCACGGACGGACCGTGCCGCCAGATATTCGTCATCGGCAGAGCGATCAGTTCGGCGAAAGCCCCCGGCCGGTTCACTCCGACGCCCATGGTGTGCGCGCACAGGTGCCGGCGGCCCGCCAGGCAGTTGCGGCAGAGCCCGCACACCACGTGCCCTTCGCCGCTCACCATTTCACCGGGATGGAAGCCTTCCACGTTCGAGCCTACCTCGACGATCTCGCCCACGAACTCGGGCCCGATCACCATCGGAACCGGGATCGTCCGCTGCGCCCATTCGTCCCATTGGTGGATGTGGAGATCGGTGCCGCAGATGCCGGTGAGTTGCACGCGGATCAGCACATCGTTGATCCCGGCCGTGGGCTCGGGTACATCCTCCAGCCAGAGTCCCGGCCGGCTGTGGCGCTTCACCAAAGCTTTCAAATCGCAACCTCCCCGCCATATGATGATACAGGACGCCTTCTCCCTCTCATTCCGATGCTTCGAAAAATGGAACTTGCCACGCCGGCGCTGCTGGTCGATCTGGATGCGCTCGAAGCGAACCTGGCCCGCATGGCCGCGCATGTCGAATCCGGCGGCAAGCTGCTGCGGCCTCACGCCAAAGCGCACAAGTGCCCGGAGATCGCGCGGCGCCAGCTCGAGCTGGGAGCGGTCGGGATCTGCGTGGCCACGGCGCCGGAAGCCGAAGTGATGAGCGCTGCGGGAATCACCGGCTTGCTGCTCACCTCTCCGCTCGCCGATCCGCGAAAGATGGCCCGGGCCGTCCGGACCGGTGCGATGGTGGTGGTCGACCACGCCGCTCAGGCTCGATGGTACGAGGCTGCCGCACGGGAGGCGGGCCGTGAAGTCGATGTCCTGGTGGACCTCGACGTCGGCGATCATCGCACCGGCGCCCGCTCCACCGAACAGGCCCTCGAAATCGCCCGGGCCGTGGACGCCGCGCCCCATCTGCGCCTGCGCGGCATCCAGGCGTATTCGGTGCTGGGCTCACACGCCGGCGACTCCGCCCGGCGGCAGGCCGTGTCGGATCAGGCGTTCGCCGGAGCCATCGCCACCGCCGCCGCCTTTTCCCGCGCCGGGCTCTGCGCCGCGATCCT
>DATJFH010000102.1:0-17654 GCA_035495815.1 Bryobacteraceae bacterium | reverse complement strand
AAGCGATGATCATGCCGAGACTCAGCAGTCCGATGATGGTCCAAAGCCGGGAACTGGAGGCCGCCGTGGTTGTTTGCGCCGTGGGTCGGGAAGTCGCTTGCATCGGCCTCAACATATCACATCGAGCAGCCAACGGTCGTTCGTGTACAATACACCCTTGATATGAGACTGAGAGTGCTGGGAATCGTGCTTGCCGGCGGAAAAGGGACCCGCCTCTACCCGTTGACCAAGGAACGCGCCAAGCCCGCGGTCCCCTTTGGCGGAAAGTATCGCATCGTCGATTTCGTCCTCAGCAACTTCATCAACTCGGGAATCTACTCGATTTACGTGCTCACGCAGTTCAAGAGCCAGTCGCTTTTGCAGCATCTGAGCGAAGGATGGCAGTTCGGGAGCCTGCTGAAGAACCAGTTCATCATTCCCGTGCCGGCGCAAATGCGCACGCCGGAGGAGACCTGGTACCAGGGCACGGCGGACGCCATCTATCAGAACGTCAACCTCATCGAGCAGGCCGACCCGCACGTGGTGGCCATCTTCGGGGCGGACCACATCTATCGCATGAATGTGACCAGCATGATCGAGTTCCACGAGCAAAAGCGGGCGCATGTGACCGTCGCGGCGATTCCGGTGCACCGGTCGCTGGCGTCCGAATTCGGCGTGATCGAATCCGCGCCGGACGGCCGCGTGATCGGATTCCACGAAAAGAATCCCAACGCGCCGTGCATACCCGGCGATCCGTCTCGGGTGTACGCCTCGATGGGGAATTACATTTTCTCGACGCGCTCGCTGCTGCGGGAGCTATACGACGATGCAGCCAATCCGAACAGCTCGCACGATTTCGGCCGGGATGTTCTGCCGTCGCTGGTGGGGCGCGGCGAGATCTTCGCGTACGATTTCCAGACCAACCAGATCCCTGGAGAACCGGGCGGAGCGCCGGCCTACTGGCGGGACGTCGGAACCATCGACGCCTATTACGAAGCCAACCTCGATTTGAGGTCCGTGAGTCCGGCGCTGAATCTCTACAATCGAGAATGGCCGCTGCGGACAGCCAGCTATCCGGACGCCCCGGCAAAATTCACTTTCGACGACCAGGATCGCCGCGGCCAGGCGATCGATTCCATCGTGTCGAGCGCCTGCATCCTGTCGGGGGGAGCGGTGCGGAACTCGGTCCTGTTCCGGGGCGTGCGGATTCACTCGGGCGCCTTGGTGGAGGACTCGGTGATTCTGGACAATTGCGACATCGGACGACGCGCCAAGGTGCGTCGCGCGATTCTGGACAAGAACGTCCGCATCCCCGAGGACGCGCAGATCGGATATGACCTGGACCATGACCGCAGCTATCACCACGTGACCGAAAGCGGCATCGTGGTGGTAGGCGGAAACCGGTCGACCGTGGAAATATCGACTCTGTTCGTGTGAGCGGGAACGCCCGCGTCTGCTCCCCGGAAATCCTTGTCTGCCCTCAAGAGGGCGCTCCGCAAGCATTGAGGTCCCGCAGACAAATTCCTCCCTTTAGAATGAGTTAGACTATGAGTCATGTGGCGCGGCGCATGGCTCCTGATGCTGGTTTCCTCGGGGTACGGACAGACTGCCCTGACGCTTTTCGAGAACCGGTGCGCAGCCTGTCATTCGGGAACCGGGGCGAGGGGCGGCCTGGACATGACCAGCCGCGAATCGCTCCTGCGCGGCGGCGGACGCGGAGCCGCAGTCGTCCCTGGGAAAGCCGCCGACAGCCTGCTTTACAAGGCGGTTGCGCACGAAGCCGAACCCCACATGCCGATGGGAGCGGCAAAGCTTACCGCAGATGAAATCGACGTCATCGCCCGCTGGATCAACGATGGCGCGAAGTTCGAACGCGGCGTAAAGGCGTCGCCGCCGCCCGCCCACTGGGCCTTTCAGGAGCCCAAACAGCCGCCCGTACCGAAAGTCGCCGCCGGCTGGATCCGGAATCCGATCGACGCATTCCTGGCCGCGGAACAGGCCAAGCGCAATCTGAAGCCCGTAGAAGCCGCCGGTAAGCGGACGCTGATCCGCCGCGTCTACCTGGATTTGACCGGCGTGCCGCCGACGCCTTCCGAAGTCGAGGCGTTCCTTGGCGACCCGGCGCCGGACGCGTATGAAAAAGCAGTCGACCGCCTGCTCGCGGACCGGCGTTATGGCGAGCGCTGGGGACGCCACTGGATGGACATCTGGCGCTACTCGGACTGGTACGGCTGGCGCAAGACCAACGACGTCCGTTTTTCACACATGTTCATGTGGCGCTGGCGCGATTGGATCATCGAGTCCTTGAATGAGGACAAGGGCTATGACCGCATGATACGCGAGATGCTCGCCGCCGACGAGATCGCTCCCAACGATCCCAAAGCCATCCGCGCCACTGGTTTTCTAGCCAGGCAATACCACAAGTACGACCGCGACGGCTGGATGCAGGACGCAGTGGACCACACGGCGCTGGCCTTCCTCGGATTGACCGTGAAGTGCGCCCGCTGCCACGACCACAAATACGATCCGATATCGCAGGCGGAATACTACCAGTTCAGGGCCTTTTTCGAGCCGTATGAGGTCCGCATCGACCGTGTGCCGGGTCAGCCGGATACCGGCAAGGACGGACTGTCGCGCGTCTTCGACGCCGAACTGGAGCGGCCGACCTATCTGTTCGTACGCGGGGACAACCAGAATCCCGATAAAAGCCGGATTCTCGAGCCCGCCGTACCTGCCACCGTGGGGCCGGTCCTGGGCAAGATCGAGCCGCGTCCGCTACCGGTCGAATCGTATTACCCGGATCACCGCGCGTTCGTCGAGGGCGATCTGATCGCGCAGGCGAAGGCAAATATCGAACGCGCGGAAGCGGACCTGCGAAAGGCCCGGGAGTCCAACGCAGCCGCCGAAAAGCTGCTCGCCGCCGAAAAAACCCTGGCCGCCGCCAAAGCCCACCTGCCTTCCCTGGAGGCGCGGATCGCCGCGGACCGCGCCAAGTACGCCGAGCCGCCCGATCCGGCTTACGAGGAGAAGGCGGCCGAGGCTCGCAAGAAGGAGCGTGAAGCCGGCATACTCAAGGCGGACGAAGAGGTCTACCGCGCGATGCTGCAGTTCAACGAAGCTCGCGCCAAAGCCAAGCCGGGAAGCGTGGCCGATGAGAAGGCCATCTCCGAAGCCGCCAAGCGCCTCGCGGAGGCGCAGTCCGCGCTTACTCAATCCGCCGAAGGCTACTCGCCGCTGGGCAAAATCTATCCCGACCGGACGAGCGGCCGCAGGCTGGCCCTGGCCGAATGGATCGCCTCCACCAGGAATCCGCTCACGGCGCGCGTAGCGGTCAACCATATTTGGATGCGGCATTTCGGCAAGCCGCTGGTGGCCAGCGTTTTTGACTTCGGCCGGAACGGAAAGCGGCCCACCCATCCCGAACTGCTGGACTGGCTGGCGGTGGAGTTCATGCGGAGTGGATGGAGCATGAAGTCGCTGCACCGCCTGATGGTGACCAGTGGAGCCTACCGTATGCAATCCACGGCCGGCCGCGCGGACTACCCGGCCAACCTCGCCGATCCGGAGAACCAGTATCTGTGGCGCATGAACCCGCGCCGCATGGAGGCGGAGATCGTGCGCGATTCCATTCTGTCAGTCTCGGGCAAGCTCGATTTGACGATGGGCGGACCGGAGATCGACGAGTCCAAAGGCTTCGAAGTGTTCCGCCGCAGTGTATATTTCCGCAATTCGCCCGATACACAGATGGAGTTCCTCCGCACGTTCGATATGGCCAGCCCGTCGGAGTGTTACGAGCGAAACGAGAGCGTGGTGCCGCAGCAGGCTCTGGCGCTGGCCAACAGCAAGCTGAGCCGCGACCGCTCCCGTGAACTGGCCGCGAAGTTGACCGCTTCGAACCCCGAGCCGCAGGCCTTCGCGCGTCAGGCGTTCGAGACCATTCTCGGGCGTCCGCCGTCGGAGAAGGAATTGGAAGCCGCCGTAAAAGCCAAACCGGAGAGTCTGATCCATGTCCTCTTCAATCACAACGACTTCATCACCATTCGATAGGCCCCACCGCCGCACCTTTCTGGCGGACGTGGGCATGGGTTTCACCGGGCTTGCGCTGGGCGCGATGTTGAACCGGGACGGCATTGCCCGCGCGGCGACCGGCGGTTGGGCGCCGCCGGACGGCAAGCCGCACTTCACGCCGAAGGCCAAGCGCGTCATCTGGCTCTTCATGATCGGCGGCACGAGCCATCTCGAATCGTTCGATCCGAAACCGGAGCTGACGAAATTCGCCGGCAAGAAATTTGTCGATACACCGTACGGCGACGTGCTTACCAACCCGCTGGTGAAACAGAACCTGCGCGAGGTGATCAAGGGGCTGCACAAGAGCCATCAGTTCATCTACCCGCTGCAGGTGGGTTACCGCAAGCGCGGTCAAAGCGGAATCGAAGTGAGCGACTGGTGGCCCAACGTGGCCGAATGCATCGACGATGTTTCCGTGGTCCGCTCGATGTGGACGACCGACAACAATCACGGGGCGCAGATCCAGTTCCACACCGGCCGCCACAGCCTGGAGGGCCAATTCCCGACGCTCGGCTCCTGGATTCATTACGGGCTGGGGTCGCTGAATGACGATCTGCCGCAGTTCGTAGTCCTCGGCGAGCCGATCGATACCTGCTGTGGAGGCGTCGGCGCCCATGGCGCCGCTTATCTGGGCCCCGAGCACAATGGTGTCCAGCTTGCGATGGATCCGTCCAACCCGCTGCCTTACGCTACGCCGAGCGCGTCGCGCGAAGACCAGACGCGCGAATTCGAATTGCTGCACGAGCTGAACGGAATTGCCGGCGCCGAGTATCCGGACGATCCGGCGATGCGGGCGCGAATCAAATCCTACGAGCTGGCGTTCCGGATGCAGAAATCAGTGCCCGAAGTGATGAAGCTGAGCGCGGAGAGCGAATCGGTGCGTAAGCTGTACGGCCTGGATAACGAAACCACGCGGCCGTTCGGCGAAACCTGCCTCGCGGCGCGCCGTCTGGCGGAGTCCGGCGTGCGCTTCGTGCAGGTGTTCCATGGCCAGAACGGCGGAGCCGGCAAATGGGACGGCCATGCCAATTTGAAGAAGACCCACACAGAGCTCTGCGCCCAGGTGGACAAACCCATTGCGGGATTGATCAGGGACCTGAAGCAGAGGGGTATGTTCGACGACACGCTGGTAGTCTGGTGCACCGAATTCGGACGTACTCCGGGCTGCCAGGGAACCAACGGCCGCGACCATCACCCATACGGATTCAGCGTCTGGCTGGCCGGCGGCGGAATCAAAGGCGGCGTCGCGCACGGCGCCACCGACGAGCTGGGCTTCCACGCCGTGGAGAACCGACACTACGTGACCGACGTGCACGCCACCGTCCTGCACCAGCTGGGAATCGATCCGCGACGGCTGGAAGTGCCCGGTCGCAAGCGCCTCGACATCGACTACGGCGCCCCCATCAAAGAGATCATCGCCTGATCCTGCCGCCCCGCTGTGTTCGGCTGTGATCTGAGACCATGTCCCTTCGTCCCCGACACGTGCTCCTCGCCATTGGTGGGGTCATACTTCGCGCCCGGTTTCATACTCACTCCACTAGCCTCCTTTGGTCCACCGCTCCGGGCCGGCAGCCGCGTTTACCTCCTTACCGGCCAGTGGAAGAAAGCCCTCAACTTCCACCGATGATCAACCTTTTCACATCCACCGATCTCCTGGTGGATATCTGGGCCTTCGACGCCTCGATCACAAAACCCCTCTACCGCCGCCGCCTTCAGACCATCCGCAACGGCGCCATGCAAGGCCGCTCGATTCTCGGCGCGCAGAACCGTACCCTGTGGGTTCTGCTGCCTACCGGTCTTCACGCGGTTAACCTTGAAACGGGCGACATCGTAGCCAGACCCGAGCGGCTCGTCGATATCAATCCCAATCTCCAGGGCCTCCTGCCGGTCGAAGCGCGTTACTTTAGCTTCACCCCCGACGGAGTCGCCATCAGGGCCGCCGACGCCCGCGTATGGTACATTCATCCCGATACCCTGCGCGCCTCCGAAGCGCCTCCGGTGGGCGCATGGACCACCATCTTTCCCGCATACTTCACGCCCCAGGCGTCGTATGCTTTCCTTGAAAGGGGCTTCCCACTCGGCAGGAAATGGCTCGGCCTGCTGAATCCGGAAGAAGCCGCGATCTTTGGACGGAAGAATGCCGTGGGCGACCTCGATTACCAGTCCCGCCGCGCCCTATATTCCGCCGACATCGCGCAACAGCGGACTTTCTTCGGCCCCCAACCCCGCTATTACAACTTCCAGCGGCTCACAGAGGAGTTCCTGGCGCCGGGCATTCTCGCCGAGCACCGCCCGACCGGTTCAAACGCGCTCGTCTACCGCCGCGATGCATTCCGCAAGCGAAATGTTGGTCTCGGTAAACTGGACAACCGGAGCGGTCCGCTATCACGATCAAAGCGATACGGCGAACCATCCCGAGGCGGCTCCGGCCGAATAGGCGGGACTACTTATTGCCCTTCCGGTGATTTCCGAGCACGTCCAGCCCGAACTGCGGCTGCGACTTCGTACCGCTGATCTTTACCGGAATCTCCGCTCCGCCACCCTGCTTCCTGAAGAATGGAGAAGCGGCCTTCAACAAAACGGACAGCCACCGCGAGTCCACCATGTGCGAGAGCGACGCCTGGGTCAGTACCTTCCCATGAAATTCGAACTGCTGGCCGTCGAGCGAATACACTCCATCCAGATTCACTCGCGCGCCGGGAAGAACGTACCCAAGATTGCTGAAGAGCAGAACGCCCTCCTTCAAGCCATACGTTCCGCTCATCCGCGAATCTACGTCTTTCGCCCCGGGCCTGGCCTTTTCCGGCTGGCCGCGCGCCCGCAGACTCAGGGCATCGACCTTGTCCTGCGTTTCCGGATTGGTAAAGTGAATGCCCTCCAGCGTGAAGGCTCCCTTGAAGCTCAGCTTGCGAGCGACCGGCTCCTTGCCGGGCCGGATCTCCAGCTTCGTCTTCGTGCTGATGAATCCGGTCATCACCGGCGGTTGGGTTCTGACCGCGAGTTCGAGAAAATCCTGGACCTGGCCGCGCGGAACGTCTACGTCAAGCTCGATCCTGTGGCCCCGTCCCTTGATGTTGATAATCGTGCCGCTCGTGGTGAAACTGGAGTTTCGCAGCTTTGCGTTCACAGGCTGCAGATAGGTATCGCCCGTGATGCCGTCCACCACCGCGTGAAACCGGGTGTGCAGGGGGACCGGCTGGTTCGCGGTATCCAGTGAGAAATCCGGCGTCTCTGTCGTTCCATCCACTACGATCCTGTCGAGCTGGCCTTTGAAGTCGCCGGTAGAGGAGAGTATGCCTCCGATACCCTTGATGGTATTCAACTCAGCGCGCTCGAACGTATAGCGGCCGGTCACGGGCGAGTCGCCCGGGCTCCCGGTCTGCCACGGACCGAAAGTTCCACTCGCGTGAATCTGGCCGCGCGGGATGGCGTTGGTGAGCGTGGCGACGTACTGCCAGGGCGCATTCGGGCCGACATCGTGCAATTGGATATGCTGCAGCTCGAACACCTTCGGATCTTTATCGGGTTTGGCCGTGCCGATAATCAGCCGCGAGTTGTCGCAAACGATCTCCTCCACCACGATCTTTATCTTGCCGCCATGTTTTCCCGGCCGGTCCGGGGCCTGCAGCCTCATTTCGCGCGGAGGGATATGGATCTGGAGTCCGTTGACGTGCACGGCCCGAACACGCGTCGGCTCAGCCAGAAGCCCGAACACACCCGCGTGAAACGAAAAATGCTCCAGCGCGATAAGCGGCTCACTGGCTCCGGCGGCGACCACTTCGTCCGGCGGGAAGATCCGCAGTCGGTCTCCGGCTACTTCGAGTCCCCTCAGGACGGAGACGTTCAAAGTGTCGAGCTCAACCCGGCTGTTGAATCGAGCCCCGAGAGTTTCGATGATGCGGCCCTTCAGGATGGGAACGGCTCGATGAATCAATACGCCAGCTACGATGAGCAGAGACAACAAAGTGATCGAGACGATCGCCACCCAGGTCCGGATGCGTTTAACGTTCGGTGACCGGACGTTTCTGTCGCCTTTTGCCTCGATCCACATCACTCCTGGGTTGTCCGCCCACGAAAGCAACCTGCATTCCGCTGGCCAGAACGCCTTGTCGGGCGCCCGGAACGAATCCACCGATTTTTGTCACCTTCATCATGCGGACAGCACGCGAAAAAGCTCGGCGAGCCTTGTTTATGAAACGCAGCCATTGAAAAGGCCGTCCTCCGCTTCGAAGTGATAAAGTCAACTTCGGAGGAGCGCACATGTTTCCACGATTCTTTCTGACCATGGCAGCAACAACTGCGGCGATTGGCCTGCCGATCTATGCCCAGCCATCGAACCAACGGCGGGCGACTACGAATGGAGGGGGCGGCGACCACGGCAAGTGCACCATTGAAGTCGTCGTCGATGGAGTGGCGGAGGTCGAGATTCGTGGCGACAGTGCGAACCTGCGCACTCTTTCCGGACAGCCGGCGCAATGGCGCCGATTCGAGTGTAACGGAACCATGCCCAACAATCCGGGCGATTTTCGTTTCTCCGGGGTTGACGGGCGGGGCAGGCAGAGCCTGGTTCGCGACCCGCGGAATGGCGGAGCCGCGGTCGTGCGTATCGAAGATTCACAGGGTGGGTCCGAGGGCTATACATTCGATATTGAGTGGAGAGGCGGAAATTCCGGAGGCCGCTTCGAAGATCCCAACCAACGGCGGGAGAGGTTGCCGGCGAGTCGCGCCATCCAGGTCTGCCAGGAGTCCGTCAGACGCGAGGCCGTGCAGCGTTTCCGCACTCAGGACATTACCTTTGAATCCACCGATGTCGATAACAATCCGGGCCGCAACGACTGGATCGCCGGCACGCTCGAGGTTCGCCGCGGAGCCGGGCGGGAATTTTACGGCTTCTCCTGTTCTGTTGATTTCAACAGCGGACAGGTACGTTCCGCGAGGATCGACGACAATGACCGCGGCCAGTCCCGGCGCGGTGGCGGAGCAGCCAATGCGGCGCGCGCCGTCGCAATCTGCAGAAACTCCGCCGAAGACCGCCTGAGGCGCGACGGCTATTCCCGCGTTGAATTCCTGTCGATCGACGTCGACAACCGCCCTGGCCGGAACGATTCTGTCGTGGGCGTCGCCCGCGCTGATCGCCGCAATCGAACCGAGTCATTCGATGTTTTTTGCGCGGTGAACATGGACAACGGGACCGTGCGCTCCGTTGAAACACGGCATCGCTAGGAGCGATCGCAACTCGTTGCGCCGGGATGGCGGCAGGGTATCGGACGGTGGCGCCAGCGCTTGCATCCCCTTACCGCGGGGTTAAGGTCCCACTTTGTAGGGCCATTGGGGAGCAAGCGCGCGCGGCGGACGCCTCGCTCCGGTTCTTGCCGCCAGACTTGGCCCAGATACAAAAGAGCCGCGGGGCCGGACAGCATGACCGTAGCAAATGAGAGCGAATCCCAAGACGACCGCGCTATGCCCGAGCATGGCCATCATGAGCAACGCAATGCTCACCGGGGTGGCGAACCCGTTTTGCGGCAGGCTACCTCAGAACGTCAGGCGCAATCCGGCTTGCATACGTCTAGCCCCCGCGGTGGATGTGAAGCTTCCGAAATTGGCTGACTGGATCCCTCCTGCCACACCCATGAAGTTGGTGTGGTTGAACGCGTTGAGCATATCCATCCGAAAGCGCAGTTGAAGTCGCTCCCGGAAGGAGAATACTTTCGCGATTGAAGCATCCAGATTCCACAATCCCGGGCCGGAAATGACGCCCTGGCCGAGAGTGCCGGGACGGATCGTGGTGCCCGAAACACTGCTGATCGGCACGAGAGCGAACGCCGCGCGGTTCAGATACTGTAAGCCGGTGTTCAGGATGGCGTGGCTGAGGTCAATCAAGTCGGGCCGCTGGTTGCCCGTTTCGGAGATGACGAGCGGCAGCCCCGAACGCGCCGAGAAGATTCCGGAGAGTTCCCAACCCTGCGCGATCGCCCGGGCCGGAATCCCCTTCCACGAACCCGGCGCCGGAATCGTGTAGACGAAATCGGCGACGAAGTTGTGTCCAATGTCTCCTTCGGGGCGGCCCTTGTTCGCCTTGATGTTAAAGAAGTCCTGGATATAGGTGCCGCCAAACCCGATGTCGCCGCGGTTATAGGCAAGCGCCTTTCCCCAGGTGTAATGAAGGTTGGCGATCAGTCCGTTCGAATAGCGCTTGCGCAGCGAAGTCTGCCAGGCATAGTAATGAGAGCTGTCGGAGTTGTCGTAGTAATTATCCGACGAAAGACTCGGATTCGGCCGGAGGCCGGTCACGCGGTCCGGCAGGTTGTAGGATCGGACGCCGATCAACTTCACGCCGCGAGTTCCGACGAATGCCGTTTCCAGCGCAAGGGAACTGCTCAGCGCGCGTTCGACCGTCAGGCTGAAGTTCATGCTGTACGGCGCTTTCACGTTGGGATCCATGTACTGGAAGTTAGGCGCCACCAGACCGCCGCCGATCAAGCGCAACACGTCTTCGTTGTACACCGGGAAGCGCAGCCCGAGTCTCTGCGCATCCACGCGGCTGATGCCGGCACGGAAAGGCCTTTCGACCGAGTTCTGGATCATATTCTTTTCGATCTCGCCGTTCAGGGGTTGAAACATGGTGGCAAACCCTCCGCGGACCACCGTTTTGCTCTGGCCGTCAGGATTGTAGGCGAAGCCCACGTGCGGGCCGATGTTGAAGGCGTCGCTCTCATACGGGTTGTCGAACGGGCGGAAGCCGCTCGATTTGAAATCTGGCAGGGAGAGGCCGGCGAGATTCACGATGTGCGGGCCGCTCTCGGGCTTGCCGGGAGCGTGCGCGGTGTAGCGCGAGAAATAGTCGTAGCGGAAGCCCAGATTCAGGGTCAGCCGCGAACTGACGCGGAAGTCATCCTGTGCGAAGAGGCCCCATTCCTTGGCAGTGGCGTCGGCGTCGTCCCGCCCGAACGTCATGTTCAGGGAATTGGGGATATTGGCGATCAGATCCGCGGTGTTCTGATAAGCGACCATAGGATTCTGGATATTCTCGGAGCCGATCTCGTTGAAGAAAACCAGCGCTCCGAACTTGAGGGAGTGGCGTCCGAACGTGGTCGATACTTTTTGGTCGAGGCTCTTGTGGGGAGCTCTCCCGATGATGTTCAATTCGCCGGCTACGCTGAAACCGGGAGCGCTGATTCCGGCCAGACGGCGTCCACCATTGATCGATTCCGGTTTCACGGGGTCTTTGATGTCCCAGATACCGTCGATGCGGTTGCGGTCGTCGCGGTTGTAGCCGAAGCGGGTCTCCGAGGACCACCTGGGGCCGCCGATATAGGTGAAGTTCAGGTTGATCCGGTTGGTGGTTCCCTCGAAGTTCTGCGGATTCGCGGCCTGCAATCGGGGGTCGACCCGGGTTGGAACGGCGCGGACGTAGGTAGCCGAAAACAGGGCGCGGTCGGTGATCCGGATGTCGGGCCGTATCACGAAGTGGTTGTCTGAAGCAGTCTGGGACGCCGAGCCGATATAGAGACCGGTGGCGGCGCCGGCGGCGAAGGGCTGGTTCGGCAGCGGAAAGAGGTCGAGCACCGTTTTGTACGCCGGCAGGGACTGCAGCATCGAATCGCGCAGGCTGGGGGTGGGGACAAGGCCCTGCAACGCGACCGCGGTCCGTTCCTGGTAACCTTCGTAAGCTCCGAAGACGAAGATGCGGTCTTTGCGGATGGGTCCACCGAGCGAGCCGCCGTACTGATTGAAGGTTGTCCCCGGCTTGCTCGCCAGAAACTGCAGCCGCGCGTTCATTTCCTCGCTGTTGAACAACTCCAGACCGCTGCCGTGCCAGCTGTTCGTGCCCGATTTGGTAATGACGTTGACGTTGCCTCCCATGGTGCGTCCGTACTCGGCCGAAAAGACGCCCTTGGTCGCCTGAACTTCCTGGACCGCCTCCATGCTGACGATCGAGATGTAGTTTTGGCCTTCCTTGAATTGCGCTTGCGGCGCTTGCGGATTGGTGCTGGCGTCGATGCCGTCCATGGTGAAATTCGCGGCGGACGCTCCCAGGCCATTGAAGTTCAAACGGCCGAGACCCGCGTTGACGATGCCGGCGCCGAGCGTCATCACGTCGGACAGCGTGCGGCGTCCCACCGGCAGCGCGCTGACCTCGCGCGTGGTGATGCTCTCCTGCTGCTGTGCGTTCACCGTGTTGATCAGCGACACTCCGGCGACCACTTCCATCTTCTGCGACACCTGGCCGACCTGAAGAGCGTAGACCTGGCGCAGTTGCTGGCCGGAGCCGAGTTCATTGCCGGTCCCCTCCCAAGTCTGGAATCCCTGCGCCTCCAGCCTCAGCGTATACTTGCCGACAGGCACGAATTGAAACCCGAATTCGCCGTTGGAATCGGTCACCTGGACCCGTGTAGCGCTGGTGTCCTGATTGATCAGGGTCGCCTTGGCAGCCGGGACGGACGCGCCCGACGAATCCTGAACCACCCCGTAGAAGGTTGCGGTAGTGACTTGAGCGTAAGCCAGTCCGCTCAACAGGACCGCGGTCCAAATGGCTCGCACGAACAAAAACATGTCAGGTCCTCTCGATTTGCGTTTCGAAAACGGTCTTCCCTTCCACGTCATGAAAGCGGACCGTGAGGCGCGGGTCCTGCCGGGCGCCGTCGAGCGAGACGGAAATGAACCCGCCTTTCGTGCGCAGGAAGCGATGATATTTCGCATCGTACTTTTCGCTCTTGACGGAGTGGGAATCGGTGACGGCTCCGCAACTGAACTCCCGCACGCCCGTCTCCGGGTCGACCGAATGATACTGCCAGTGCCGGTCGCCGTTGATGGTGATGAAGTTGGTCAGTTTCTTATCGTGCACCCATTTCCGAAATTCACGGCCTTCGTAGCCGAATCCGTTGTCGCCGTGGCTGTCGGCGCCGCCGCCGGGATATTTGAACACGGTACCGTGCGAGGGATCCGGTCCCACGATGCAGTTCGGGCTGATCAGGACGCGGAAATCGGCGTCGCTCTCGAGGAGCGTGCGCTCGAGCCACTGTTTTTGCTTGGCTCCCCAGATCGTCTTGGAGGGACCGTCCGGCGCCGGGTTGGGCGAGCGGAAATCGCGGCTTTCGGTAAACCAGATCTCGAGACCCTTGCCCCAGCGGACGCGGCGGTAGGTCGATTCGCCCATGGGGATCTGCTCGGTGAAGACCGGCGAGAGATCCTTATAGGTCATCGGGGCGACGCGCTGCGGCGGACGCGCAGGCCAGTCGTCATCTTCAAAGCTGTCGTGATCGTCCTTCAGCCAGTAGCCGGACATGTTACGGAACAGATCCATCACCAGCGGCTGCGAATACATTCGCTGCCAGTGAAAACGGGCGATGTCCACGGTTGTGGCGAACGGCAGGTCGAGGTCGTAATAGACGTTGTCGCCGACGGACGCCGTGAAATCGGCGCCGAGGCGGTTCATCGACCGGTAGGCGCGGAAGCCGTCAATATCGTCCCGGCAGCCGTAATCCTGGCAGCTGAGGACGAAGAACCTGACCGGACGCCAGTCATTGCGCTCGGGCGCCGTCTTGAAGCTCCCGGGCGCGCCCTGCCGCGCGTCCCCGCCGGCCGCTAGGGAGGTTTCCAGGCTGTAGTAATAAGCCGCGCCGGGTTGCAGTCCCTTGAGCGCGAACTGGTGGGTGAAATCGGTCTTGGGTCCTACTTCCACCCAGGGCGTGACCGCGGCGCCCGCCAGCTTCGGGTCCACACCGTAGCGCAATCGGGCGCGTCCAGCCTTTCCCGCGCACGCCCCCTCGAGTTCGCTCAAGGGCATCTTGTCCGGCATGCGGAGCAGCCGGAGCTGATTCATCGTAGAAAGGTTGTGGGTGTGGACCGGGAACGAGTAGCCGCGATTATTACGGGTGGGCGCGGCGGTGAGGCGCGCGTGCACGATGGCTGAAGTCGCGGTGACTTCCCCCACGCGCTCGCCGGCGGCGCCGTGAGGCGGCTCGCCACCCGCGCCACGCAGCCTGGAGCCGAGGGCCAGTCCGGCGATGCCGGTCAGAGTCTCTCTTCGATTCATAATTTTAGAATTGGATCCGGGCTCCGATTTGCATAGTCCTGGCGCTGGCCGAAGTAAGCTGCCCAAAACTGGCGTTCGCAACATTGGCGACCAGTCCGCCGAGGTTCGTGTGATTGAACGCGTTCAGGAAATCGGCCTTCAACCGCAGCGAGACACGCTCGGTGATGGGAAATGACTTGCGCACCGAGGCGTCGAGATTCCACATGCCGGGGCCATAAAGCGCGTTGCGGCCGAGCGTGCCCGGACGAGCCTGCTCGCCGCTGACCTGCACAATAGGCGGAGCGGCGAAAGCCGCGCGGTTCAGATAGCGCAGCGTGCTGGTGTAATTGTCGAAGATGGTAGGAACGCCGGGGACCAGGTCCGCCCGGTCGCCCGGGTGAGCCGAGCTGCTGTTCACGATGTTGACTACGCCGCCGTCGTGGGCGAACAGAATGCCCGAGAGCTGCCAGCCGCCCAGCAGGAGTCCGGCGGCGCGTCCGTTGCCTGCCAGACGGGCGAAGGGCAGTTCATAAACAAAGTTCCCGTTGAAATTGTTGCGAATGTGAAATGGCGTGGGTCCATGGTCGGCGCGGAGATTGTTGCTGTCCTGAGCGCTCGATTGACCAGTCACGCTGGCGTCGGAAAGAGAGGTGTTCGATGCGTGGGTGAAGTTCGCCTCGAAGGTCAGGCCGCGCGAGAAGCGCTTCCGCAATGTGACCTGCAGGCTGTGGTACGTGCTGGAATCGAGCGGGGTGTTCAGGAAGAAAGAGCTGAAGGTCGGATCCACGGGTCTGCCGGTCAGGCGGTCGGGATAATTTTGCGCCTGGCGCATGGTGAGCCTCAGGGATCGATTAGCGACGTACCCCACGCTCAACGTGCTGCCGAAGCCCAGCTCACGCTCGAGGGCGAGCATCCACTGCATGCTGTAAGGCTGCGGATTGTCGGGATCCACGGGGTTGTTGCTGGCCACCTCCCGGGAGATGACGCCGAGGTCTTGCATTCTTTTCAGCGTGGGAAGGAACTGCGCGTTGAGGAGCGGATAAGCCAACCCGCCCGCCAGCGCCTGGGCGCGGTTGAAGTTGGAGCGGAAGGGAATATTGGGACCCGCGGTGACGCTGACCGCCGGGCCCGAGGTCAGCGGGCGGGAACTCACGAACACCCCGCTGCCGCCGCGCAGCACCGTTTTACGGGCGGAATCGAGAGCCCAGGCGAAGCCGATGCGCGGCGCAACATTATTGAAGTCGCCTTTGTAAAGACTGTCGGGAGGCGAGTAGGGTCCGAACCCGGCGCCGAGTGTCGGGCGGTTGGGGTCCACTCCGCGGCTGAACAGGCGGCCGTCCCGCTCTTTGGGGACGGTGAAGTAGTCATAGCGAATCCCCAGATTGAGCGTCAGGGCGGAACTGATTTTGAAGTCATCCTGCACGTAGGCGCCGTATTGATACGTGTGCAGCGAGAATTCGGGGACATCAAAAGTGATGGTCACGGCGCTGGGGATGTTCCCCTGAAAATCGGCCAGACTCGAATAACTGAACGTGGCCGTGTTGAGATCGACGCGGCCGCTTTGCAGCCGTTGAGCGATGCCGCCGAATTTGATCATGTGGCGGCCGCGGTTGTAGGCGATGTCTTCGACGCCGGTGTACGTGTTTCCGGTGAGCACATAGTATTCCGATCCGCCGGTGTTGAAACCGGAGAAGGCAACGCCCTGCAGATCGGAATAGTAACCCTGGTCGACGCGAAAGAAGTTGAGGCGGTTCCAGCCGAAACGGGTGGACGAGGTCCATGCTCCGGCGCTGTGCTTGAACTCGGCGTTGTACATGTCGTCGTGAGCCGTGAACTGGCGCGGGTTGATGCTGACCAGAGCCGGTGTGTTCTGAAAGGGCTGCGCGCGCGTGTAGCGGAAGCTCACCTGGTTGCCCGGCGTGAGGTAGTAGTCGAGGCGGCCAACGCCGTTGTGATCGTTCTGCACAGTCGATCCGGTTCCGGTGAACGTCGTGGTCAGCGCGGTGGCATTCGCCGGTTGGGGGGCTTTGGGATATGCGGCGAAAATGGGCGCGAAGATCGACGGGCTCATGCTGATCAGGTACGGGGTCGGTACAGTGCCGGTGAGGGCCCGGAAGGCGCTCAGGCGCGCGCCCTCGTAGCTTCCGAAAAAGAAAAGGCGGCCCTTGACGATCGGGCCACCGAGCGCCCCTCCGAACTGATTGAACGTGGACCGCGGCCGCGTGGACAGGAACTGATTGCGGGCATTGAGCGCACTGACCGCGTTCAACTCGAACGCATCGCCGTGAAACTCGTTGGAGCCGCTCTTAGTGATGATGTTGACGTTCCCGGAAAGGGTTCCGCTGACGGACGCGGGGATGATTCCTTTTACGACGCTGACTTCCTCGATCGCATCCATATTGACGGTGTTGATCAGATTGGGCTGGTTGTAGAAGCCGAAGGAGGGCTGCTCGGGATTGGAACTGGCGCTGGTGCCGTCGACGGTAAAGTTGACGGCGGCTCCCGCCATTCCGTTCATCGCGACCGCGGTGCTTCCGATGGCGCTGGTCACCGCCATGCCCGTGCCGAGGTTCATCAGGCCCGACCAATCCAGCTTCGGCGTAGGTAACTGCACTACCTGGCGATTCGTAATCGTATGCAATTGGTCGGAAGTGGAGAGTTGAACCAGCGGCTCCTGGCCGGAAACGGTGATGCTCTGAATTTCGCCGCCAACCTGTAATTGCAGGTCGAGGCGCAGGGTCTGCCCGGCGGCGAAAATCAGCCCTTTACGTTCCAGCGACTGAAAGCCCGGCGCCTGCACCAAGAGATCGTACGTTCCGACGGGAAGAAAATTGAACGAGAAGCCGCCGCTATCGCCGGACACGGTCTTCGCCACGACGCTGGTGCCCTGGCTGCGGATCTGAATCTGGGCGTTCACGATGGCGGCGCTGGTCGGATCGGTGACCACGCCCGTCAGGGTGGCGGTGCTGGTTTGCCCGTTGGCCGCCGCGGCCATCGCCAGAAGGACGGCTGTCGCGCCGCCGATCACCCACAGATTTCTGATTGGCATCATCTTCTTACCTCTACTGATAACGAACCCAAATCGGACTGGACCAGGCTAACTGCCCGTCCTGCTGTTCGAGCCTCACGTAATACCAGTGCTGACCCAAGCTCGGATCGAGATCCTCGAACTCCAGGTCCCCTTCCTGTTTGTTCGGCGAGAACTGGTGAATATACTTTCCATCGCGGATCAACTGAACCGAGGCGACGGCACCGGTTCCGCGGTACTTCACCCGGATCGGATCTCGGGCGCGGGTCGCGAAGTCCTCCCCCATAAAGTGGTCGCCCAAGCGAAACTCGAGGAGAATGTTGTCGGTGGCGCCGTACGTACGGCGCTGCCGAATGGCGTCGAACACCGCTTCACGCGTGTTCGCCCTGGCATAGACCATGCCGTAGGAGATATGCGTGGAGTAGTGATCGGAGCTGGAGATAACCCCCATCCGGTAGCCTTTCTTCCAGGCGTCCCAGGCGTAGCCGAAATCCGCCTTGCTGCGGCCGCGAGGAGCGCCGGGATGTTCGGCGCTGTGACGCGCGCCCTGGTAGATTTCCATCA
>DATJFH010000101.1:0-5001 GCA_035495815.1 Bryobacteraceae bacterium | reverse complement strand
TCCCGCGAAATTGCCGGCTATGACGATTTGGATCAGTACGGGCGCTGGGACAACCAGCCCGGCTATGGAAACGTCTGGATGCCGACGTCGGTCGCCGTAGGTTGGGCGCCCTATCATGACGGCCACTGGGCCTGGATCTCTCCTTGGGGTTGGACCTGGGTGGACGATGCCCCCTGGGGCTTCGCTCCCTATCACTATGGGCGCTGGGCGTCTTTTGGCGGCCGTTGGGGCTGGATCCCCGGACCCTACGGCGTGACTCCCATCTATGCGCCGGCGCTGGTGGCTTGGGTGGGCGGCTCGGGTTTCAGTTTGAGCTTCTCGATCGGCACTGCCGCGGCAGTAGGATGGTTCCCTCTCGGTCCTCGGGAGCCCTATTTCCCGTCTTACCAAGCCAGCCGGGACTATTTCACGCGCGTGAACACCACCAACACGGTGATTAATACCACCATCATCAATAACTATTACGATTCCGGCCGGAATTCCAACAACACTCCCATCACCAATATCCGTTACGTGAACCAGAGTGTTCCGAACAGCGTTACAGCCGTACCGCGCGACTCTTTCGCCCGAGGCCGGCGGGTGACGCAGGATGCACGCCCGGTTCCGTCAGGTCAACTCGCCTCGACGCAGGTCTTCGGCGCTCCCTCGGTCGCTCCACAAAAGGAGAGTGTTCTCGGCTCCCGGGCAGACACCGCATCGCGGGCTGTACGCCCGCCGGCCAATGTGCTGACCCGCCCTGTGGTGGCGCGCACGGCTCCGCCTCCAGCTCCGGTTCCATTCGAGCGGCAGCAGTCGGGGCTGGCTAGAAATCCCGGTCGCCCCCTCCCCACGGCCGACGTCCAGCAGATTCGCCAAGCTGCACCGGCGCCGAGTGCTCCGGTCCGCGTCGTGGACATGGGGCGAGTGCGGAGAGTACAGCAGCCGGCGATCGACTCCGCTCCCCAAGCCGCGCCGAGTCCTGTTCCGCAGCCTTCCGTCGTCGAACGCCAGAAGGGCCGTGGACGGCAACAGCAGGACGCCGCCCCGCCT
Organism: Bryobacteraceae bacterium; assembly: GCA_035495815.1. Lineage (GTDB taxonomy): Bacteria > Acidobacteriota > Terriglobia > Bryobacterales > Bryobacteraceae > DATJFH01. The sequence goes on along the minus strand of DATJFH010000101.1, from coordinate 3,972 downwards.
GAAGCGATCGCGCCTCAGCCCCCGGTCGTCGAACGGCAGAAGGGCCGCCAGCAGCCTCCGCAGCAACAGACTCAGCAGCAACCGGTGACACCCCCTCAGGCCGTGGCGCCGCAGGCGACACCTCCGGCAATCACCCCTCAGCCCCCGATCGTCGAACGGCAGAAGGGCCGGCAACGGCCTCCGGACGCGGCACCGGTTCAGACCGCGCCAGCGCAGGCGCCAACACCTCCGCCCGCTGTCATCGAACGGCAGAAGGGACGCCCAGAGCCTCCGCAGGCAGCACCCGTTCAGGCCGCGCCGGCGCAAGCGCCGACACCTCCACCAGCTGTGATCGAACGGCAAAAGGGACGGCCCCAGGAGCCTCCGCAGCAGCCCACACCGCCTCCTGCAGCGCGAACTCCTCCCGCGGCGCCGCCCCCGGCGGCACCGGCTCCGGTCGCACGACCTGAGGCTCTGCCAGGAAAGCAGGCCCAGCCGGCCGAGCCTGAGCAAAACAAGGGCAAGGGCAAACAGCGGCGAAAAGATAACAGCGATCAGAAGAATTAACTTGGGCCACCTCCGGGAGTGGAAGCGCAGCAAGATTATGACCGCACGGAGAAAGAAGTGGCTCATCGCCGGTGCGGCGATTCTGATCGCCGCGGCCGCCGGACTCTTTTTCGTGGCCGCCCGCTTCGCCAGGCGTGTCGAACCGTACATCCGTGAACAAGCGCTGCAGTATCTGCGCGAGCGGTTCGATAGCGAAGTCGAGCTGGCTCGTCTTCAGGTGCACCTGCCCGCCGCCTTGCCATTTCGCTTGCTCCTCGGCGGCCGGCGAGGCAATTTAGCGCAAGTCGAAGGGACGGATCTATCGCTGCGCCTGCACGGCCGGCATGATGCGCCACCCATGCTCGCTGTCAAACACTTTAGTTTTGACGTTGATCTAGGGGCTCTTCTCGATACACCCAAGACCGTAAATCGGGTAACGCTCGATGGTATGGAGATTCAAGTTCCGCCCAAGGGCGAACGGCCGAGCTTCGGGTCGCAGGAGTCCCCCAGGGAAACATCCGCGGGCAAGTCAGGAGGTGTCGTAATCGAGGAAGTCCTGATCCGGAACGCGCGCCTGATCATTCTTCCCAGGGACAAAACCAAGGTTCCCTTGCGCTTCGAAATTCACGACGTCCGGCTGGAGTCGGCCGGAAAGGACGTGGCGATGACGTATACGGCGGTCTTGACCAACCCCAAGCCGCCAGGAGAGATTCACAGCACGGGCGTCTTTGGCCCTTGGGCGGCCGGTGAACCGGCTGATACGCCGCTCAGAGGCGACTATCGATTTGACAATGCCGACCTCGGCATCTTCAACGGAATCGCGGGGATTCTGCGATCGACCGGAAAGTTCGAAGGAACCCTTTCATCGATTACCGCCCGCGGAGAAGCGAGCGTGCCCGATTTCCGCCTAAAGAGCGCCGGCAATCCGGTGCCCCTTAGCACTACCTTCGAGGTGCTGGTCGATGGCACTAACGGGAATACCGAATTGAAGCCTGTCGTCGCGACGCTTGGCTCCACTCACTTCACGACCAAGGGTGTCGTGATCAAACACGACGGCGATACGCGCAAAACGATCTTCCTGGCGGCATCCATGCCGGGAGGGCGCTTGCGCGATGTGTTGATGCTGGCAATGAAAGGGCCGCCGATGATGGAAGGCACCTTACGCCTGGATACAACTATCGGCATTCCGCCCTTGGCGTCGAAAGTGAAGGAGAAACTCTTGCTTGACGGGACTTTCGAGATAACCAATGGCAAGTTCCTGCGCTCCAGGATTCAGAAACAGATCAACGGACTGGCCCACCGCGGCCAGGGGAAGACGCCGGACGAACCAATCGATCAAGCCATCAGCCGGATGAGCGGAGAGTTCAAGATGGCGGATCAATCCATTAACTTCCGCACGCTGGCGTTTGCGATCCCGGGTGCGGCCATCAATATCGGCGGGTTGTTCGACATGGGTGCCGACATGCTCGATTTCCACGGGGCACTCATGCTGGACGCGAAGGTTTCCCAAACGCAGACCGGCTGGAAGCGTTGGGTACTGAAGCCCGTGGACCCGTTCTTTTCCAAACGCGGAGCGGGCACGTTCTTGCACATCAAAGTCGTTGGAAGCGCCAAGGATCCACAGTTCGGTCTCGATCCCGGCGGCACCAGCCCTCGAGAGGAGGCCGAAAAGGCGGCGGCAGCAAAGAATACTCCCTAGTGGCTTCGCTGAAGTTAACGACTGGTTGCGATTAAGCCGCGCCGACGTTTTCCGGTTCCGGCTCCGTCTGCTGTCTTCGCCTCCGGCGCCACGCGAAGAATCGCCGCAACGACAGAGCGATGCCGGTGTAAACCATGACCGCACCCCCCAGTGTGGCGATGCCCGCGATCGTTTGTCCCCACACGCCCAAAGTCTCCCCCGTGTGAGTGAAGCGCGCGAGCAGGCGCAGGCGCTGGCCGGTGCTGTTGCTCGAGAAATCGGCCCAATTCATGACCGCGCCGGTACTGCGGTTGACCGTCAGCGTGCCTCGCAACTGCGGCTGCGTGCCGTCTCCCCGATCGATATTGAAAGTGAACGGAGCGTTCCCATTGGCGGATCCCTGAACTCGGATCGACTTCCATCCGGCCACCTGCCGCTCCGCTTTGGTCCAGGCTTGATCCAGACCGTCCCAGTTCGCGGGCGCGGCGCCTCCGAAACCTCCGAATCCCGGTCCAGCGCCGGGTCCTGCTTTCGTTGCCCCGCCTTTGCCCGCGCCAGGCTGAGGGGGCAGGGGACTGCCGGTCATGGTGTAGAGCAGATTGCTGGCCCACGGATACGACATGATCACGCCGCTGCCGACCACCACCACCAAGGGCACCCAGCACCACACGCCGATCACGTTGTGCCAGTTCCAGTCGCGCGCCTTACCGGTCAGCCCGCCGCGGAACCAGACCGAAGGGCGCCAATGCTGCCAGCTGAGCTTGCGCGGAAACCACATGTACAGGCCGCTCAGCACAATGAAGAAGAACGCCAGGTTGCCGGCGTCCATGATGGATTTGCCGGTGCTGCGAGTCGGGCCGGCGGCGCCCAGCCAGCGGTGCCAGTCCTCCATCGTTCGGAAAAAGGCTCTGGCTTTCGTGGGGGGAGGTTGGCCGGGTTGAAGCGGCTGACTTTCGTCTAGCACGTTCCCGGTGTAAGGATTCACGTACAGAATCCCCGCGCGCCCCATCGAGAGTTCTACGGGCGCACTGGCTCCCGAACGGACCGTGATGGCCGATGGCGAGCCGGACTTTTGTTCCTTGACCTTGGCGAGCAGAGTTTCCAGCGGCAGCCGGGCCGAGCCCTGTGCCGCGGGGACGAGCCTGGCGTCAGACCGCTCCAGCCAGGCGTTGATCTGCTTCTCGTAGGTCAACGCCACTCCCGTCACGCACATGATCAGAATGACGATTCCGCAAGTGACTCCCGCGGTCAGATGCATCCAAAACAGGGCTTTTCTCACAGAGGGACCCATCCCGGGCAAAATTATCTCACCCCGCCGCGCGATAGCTCCCCAGCACTCGCAGGAAGTCGGCGACTTCGCCCAGGTGAGCCAAAGCGTTCTTCACCGCTTCGTCGTCGCTCCGCCCCAGCAGATCCAGATAGAACAGATACTCCCAGGGCTTGCCCCGCAGCGGCCGCGATTCGATTTTCACCAAATTCAGGTCGCGCAAAGCCAGCGCGCTCAGCGATCGGAACAGCGCTCCCGGAATATTCCGCGTGGAAAACACCAGCGACGTCTTCCAGGGTCTCTGACCCCCTTTGCTGACGCGAGGTTTTGAGCCGGAAGGTTCGAGCAGAAAGAAGCGTGTGTAGTTCTGCCGGTCGTCTTCGATGCCGCGCTTCAGGATGCGGGCCTTGTAGATCTTCGCGGCCAGCTCCGAGGCGATCGCCGCGCCGCCTGGCGGGCGCGTTTCCATGATCATCTTCACGCTGCCCGCGGTGTCGTAGAA
>DATJFH010000100.1:0-4609 GCA_035495815.1 Bryobacteraceae bacterium | reverse complement strand
TACGAGAACGAAGCCGCGCTGCTAACGCTTGCGGTTCCACGTCGGTAGCTGCTGGGACTTTGCGTCTGCCTCGGAAAGCCGGCCCGAGGGGCCGGCGCGGCCCACGGGGCCGCCCCGCACACTCAAGAAAAACTTTTGTTTTCGAGTGATTGAAATGCCTGGGATTTCACGCTTTCATCTCTTACGAGGACGAATGAACAGACAGACTGTAACTACACTTTTGTTGCTGACAATGGCAGGGACGGCTTCCGCGGCCGGGGGCGGGCGGACAAACGTCGCCTGCGATGTGGTGGTGCTCGGCGGTGGCGCGGGAGGACTTCATACGGCCTTCCGGCTGGGGTCAAAACTCGGCGCGGGCGTCTGTTTGTTCGAAAAGGAGGACCGGCTCGGAGGGCGTATCTACGATGTCGCGCGCGTGCCCGGCGGGCCTCTGTACGGCCTCGGCGCGCTGCGCATCATGGAAGGACAGGACGTCGTTTTCGGCCTGGCCGACGAACTCGGCGTGAAGTATGAGGCGGCGCCGTATCACGACGACCTCATCAGCGCGCGAGGCTACTTCGCGAGCAACTCGGACGACATGAAAGTCATGGCCTACCCGTTTGCAGCCGGGAACGAGAATGCACTCTATGACAAGCTCTTCACGGGTCCGGAGCGGGCCAATATCGACAAGTATCCCGATTTCCGCTCGTACGTGCGCGCCGCCGCCGGCGAAGAAGGCTATCATTACCTGACGGATGTGTTCCGGTTCCGCGGCGACTTTTCGTATCCTCTCTCCGCCCGCGGTTACATGGACTTCCTCGATGAAGAATGGAACGTTTGCTGCACGCCCAGCTACCCAGTGGGGGGAATGTCCGAATTCATCCGCCGCATGGAACAGAAAGCGCTGCAATCCGGCGTGCGAATCTATAAGTCGCAACCGGTCCGGGACCTATCGAGCGGACCGGGGAGCGGCGGCCGTTATCAGATCACGACGCCGGACTACATCGCCAGCGCCAACCGGCTGGTGATCGCGGTAGACGCGGACGGCTTCAAGAGGATTGGCGGCAACCTGGCCGCCATGATTCAGGCGCAGCCGCAGTTCCAGGACCTGATTGGCGTCAAGGTGGCGTCGATCGACCAGTGGTGGCCGAGCGCCTGGTGGCTGGGAGCTGTTCCCGGCAAGGACGTGCGCCGCGCCTGGACCACGGAACATTGCCTGAACGCGATCGAGATACCCGTATCAAAGTATGCCGCCGACCAGATGGTTACCCGCAGCGTCTACGACGACGACAAAGCCTGCGCCGATTTCTGGGAAGTGACGGCGCAGCGCGGCACGGCGGCCGTAGAGGCGGAGATTGCACGCGGGTTGAAGTATCTGTTCCCAGGCGTAAACATTCCGGCGCCGTTGAAGACGCAGGTTCAGATCTGGCCGGCAGCCTGGTACTGGCTCAAGGCCGGCTCACCGTTCACGAACGCGCAGATCGCGAGTTGGGCCATCCTGCCGCTGGCGGGAGAGGCTGTGTCGCTGGTCGGCGAATCGTACAATCCGCAACGAGCCGGGTGGAGCGATGGGGCGTACAAGTCGTCCATCAACACGCTCAATGCGATTTACGGCTTCAACTTGAGCGGGGCCACGGCTACACCGTCGGGCCCGCTGCCTACGTTTGGAAAGGGGAAGAACGTGCCGCCCGGTCTGCGGAAACACCGCTGAGGGTTACTGCCACTCGACGGTCAGCGGGCTTTGCATCGCCTGCGGGCTGGTCGCCGCGCCTAGCTGTACGGGCATGGTCACGAAGTGGAGCCAGAAGTGGAGGCTGCGTTCGCCGCCTCCGGTGAAATCCCGGCGGATGAGCAGACGGCCGTCGGAAGATACTTCAATGCGGTCGCGGGATTCGGCGCCGAACCCCGCGACCGCAATCGCCGTGGCGCGCTGGCTGTCCATCACATGCGCCCAGCCTTCCGCGCGGGAGTTCTTGCCGCTCGCGTAGAGATCGGCGCCCAGATGCACGAACCAGGAGCTGGGTTCCGCGGAAAGCTGGATCCGCTGCCCGGGCTTCAGCGCGGCGTAGACCGTGTCGTTCGCGCCGAAATCCACCAGCGTAGTCGCGCCTTCGAGCAGAAGGTTCAGATCCGCCATCATTCCCGACACCGAGCGGCCGGGATCGTCCACCGTCCAGCGTACTTCGATCCAGGACTTCGAACGGGGAAAGTCCATTTGAACGACGCTCTTCACGTTACGGTCTCCGCCCAAACCCTCCATGTTCTCGAAGCGCATGCCGCCTACCAGGGGGCCGCGCTTGGTCACCTTCGCCGTTCCGCCGGCGCGGAATTCGGCTTCGTCTTTGTTCCTCAGCAGCAACCCGCGCGATCCGGGGCGCAGATAACTCAGCTTGCCGGCCTTCACCTCATTGAGCAGGCCGAGCAGATTATCCGGCACGTCGAACTGGAGCCCGTGGCGCACCGCATACATGCCACCGGACTGCTCGACGGTCACACCCTGACCCGGAAGAGATCCGGCGGCGCCCTGCTCCACACGAAACTCGCGCGACTCCCATGGACCGAGGCTGACGTTGAAGTCGATGTCCATGGTTCCGTCGCCGAGAGGGCTGAACTGGGCGGGCACGGTCTTGCCGTTCTCCTGCAAGTGCAAGGCGCCCGGATGCGCTTTCATGGACGCGCGGACCGGGAAGCTGAAGCGGCGCAGTCCGGCGGTCTCCCGCACGCGGAATCGGGCGACCTGAGCCGGAGCGAGCGCCGCAACCGACAAAAGGATCAGCAGCGTTCGAGTCACTTGCCGGTATCCAGCACGATCACCGTGTCGGACGGATCGCGCTTTTCCGGCAGGCGGAGCACGATTCCGCCGTTCGCTTGCGTTACCTCCACCGGGGCGCCGGACGCCAGCGCCTTGGCCCGGATCACCTTCGGCAATCCCGATAAGGACAGCGATGTATCCCCAGTATCGAGAACGTGCACGTAGATCTTGCCCGGCTTCTGCGTCATCGCTCCCCAGGCCTGCGGCCGCAGCGGCCCGCCGCGCGTGCCGTAGATGGAATCGCCATTCACTTTCATCCACTCGCCCATGCCCCGCAGGCGCTCGATGAATTCCGGTTGAATTTTCCCGTTCGGCATCGGGCCCACGTTCAGCAGGAAGTTGGTGTTCTGCCCGGCGGCCCGCGCCAGAAAATGGACCAGGTCCTTGACGCTTTTGAACTGCTTGTCGCTGCTGTTATAACCCCAAGCCTTATTGATGGTGTCGCAGGATTCGAGCGGCAGCTTCCCAATTTCCGATTCGGCGTTGAAGCCGGCCGTATTCTGGCCGGGAAGGTCCTTCTCGAACATCTGAAAATCTTCGCCGTCGAAGGGCTTTCGATGATGATTATTGCCCACCAGCGCCGCCGGCTGCAGGCTATGAATCAAGCTGTAGGTCTTCTGCAGACGCCAGTCGGCGGTGGGCTTGTCCCACCAGCCGTCGAACCAGATGCCGGCGATGTCGCCGTAGTTGGTGAGCAGCTCACGGAGCTGATTGTCCATGTAATCGAGATAGCGATTGAAATCGCCGCTGTCGGGACGGCCGGAACTCTGGCCGGTGCGCCCGCGCGGGAAGTAGTCGGGATGATGCCAGTCGAGGTGGGAGTGATAGAAGAACAGCTTCAGACCCTGCTTGCGGCACTCGTCAGCCAGCATCTTGAGCGGATCTTTTTTGTAGGGCGTGGCGTCAGCGATATTCCACTTGCCCTGTTTGGTCGCCCACATGGCGAAGCCGTCGTGATGCTTGCTGGTGATGCTGATGTACTTCATGCCGGCCGCCTTGGCGAGCGAGACCCATGCGGCAGCGTCGAAGTCGGTGGGGTTGAATCGCTGCGCGAGCGGCTCATATTCAGCGATGGTCATCTTCTTGTTGTTCATGACCCATTCGCCGTCGCCGAGTACGCTGTAGACGCCCCAGTGAATGAACAGGCCGAACTTGGAGTCCTGAAACCATCGGCGTGCTTTGAGATTCGACTCGGCAGGTTTGTAGGTCTGGGCGGAGCCGAGGGTAAGCAGGGAGAGAAGCAGAACGAAGGTTTTCATGGCACTCAACATCTTATTCCATTCGTGCCAGCGACTCACGCCGCGGACAACCAGTTGACTGGATTTTGAATCATGCGCTACGCTGCTGTGCATGAAGGGCGAAGTATACGGTTGGCGAGCTTCGAGACTCTGTGGGAAACCGAATGAACAGAAACGTCGACACGTTGCCGCAGCCACGGATGGTGACTCAGTAGCCGGCCTTCTTGTCCACTACATTCAGCAGCGGCTGTCCGGCGGCGAACCGGCCGAATTGTTCGATGAAGAACTGCATGGCTTGTTCCAGCCAGTCGACGGTGTGGTCGGCGCAGTGCGGTGACAGCAGCAGGTTCTCGAGCTTGTAGAACGGGTGGCCGTCCGCCAGCGGCTCGTTCTCGAACACGTCGAGCGCGGCGCCGCGGATGCGTCCCGATTGCAGGGCGCTGAGGAGCGCCTTCTCTTCAACGACCGGTCCGCGGCCTACGTTCATCAGCACCGCGGTCTTCTTCATGGCGTTGATGGCGGCCTCGCCGATAAGGGCGCGCGTTGACGGCGTCAGCGGCGCGGCGGCGACTACGTAGTC
>DATJFH010000099.1:0-27456 GCA_035495815.1 Bryobacteraceae bacterium | reverse complement strand
GGATCCAGGCGTCACCTTTCTGACGGGTGATCAGCGAGCCCATGGCGAACGCGAACGGCACCACCATGCCCACGTAGCCGAGGTACAGCATCGGCGGATGGATCCGCATCATCGGGTACTGGAGCAGCGGGTTCAGCCCCTGGCCGTCCGGAACGGCGGTGATCGTGCCGTCCGCGGACAGCATGCGGAACGGGCTCACCACGAACGCATTCAGGATCAGGAAGAAGGTCTGAGTGGTCATCAGGATGGCCACTACGTACGGCATCACGTCCCGCAGCTTGCGGCGGTTCAGGAAGATCGCCACCGATGAGTACGTCGCCAGCAGCCAGCTCCAGAGCAGCAGCGAGCCTTCCTGACCGCCCCACCACGCGGAGAACTTGTACGCGGACGACATGGCTCGATTGCTGTATTGAGCGACATACGAATAGCGGAAATCGCCCGTGACCAGCGCATAAATCAGGATGCCGGAAGCCACCGTGACCAGGAACCACACCGAGTAAACGGCGCGCTCCGCGCTGACCACCAGGAACGGGTTGCGTTTGATCCGCCCCACCACCGAGCCTACGACGGCGTACACCGCCAGACAAAAGGCCAGCAGTACGGCAAGCGATCCAAGATTTTCCATACGGTTTTACATGCCTTGCTTGTTGCTGTTGAGGGAAATTTTTTGAGGAGCTTCCGCGGGTTTCTCGCCGCCGGGCTTGTACAGCTCACCCGGCTTGGGGGCATACTTGGAAGCGCACTTGGCCTGGATCTTCGCGGCGTGGAAAGCGCCGTCCGGCCCCATCTTTCCTTCCGCCAGCGCCTGCGCGCCGTCGCGGAAAGTGTCCGGCAGCGGTTCGCTGCCCGTGTAGATCACGTTCAGCTTCTGATTCTCGCCCACCAGCACGAAGGCCACTTCGCCCGCCTTGCGCTGGATCGAATCCTTTTCGATATCGCCGGCCACCCGGAGCCGCTTCCGGGCGGATTCCGGACCCATACGGTGAACCTCGGCGATGGTCTTGTAATAGCTCTGCGATTCACCGGATCCGGCCGTCGCCAGCCAGAGGAGTGTACCGAGTATGACTACAATCAGGGCCGCGAATTTGCCGTATTTTTTCATAACCGTCTCGTAAACTTCAGTATACATCCAGCGGCCCCTTCCGGCATGCTTCAGGATTCGTCCGCATCCTCCGGTTCGGCAGTCGCCGGTTTGCCTGAGTTTCCTTTCTCGACCGAAGCTCGGGTGAGAACGGCTTCACCGGATCCGGCGTCTGCCGGATCTCCGCGCCGGATCCGGGCCAAGACCTGCTCCGATACCTGGGAACTGAGGTAATATCCGCCTCCCGATACAGCCACGAGCGCCTCGATCAACTCACCCACCGAGGATTGCTTCACCACATAGGCGCTCGCCCCGTTCCGAAACGCCTCGATTGCCAGCTCCTCCCCGGTACTCATGGTGAGGATGATCACTTTGGTGGCGGGGCAGTGCCGCTGCAGCTCCACCAGCACATCGAGCCCATACATTTTGGGAAGACCGAGGTCCAGGAGGACAATGTCGGGCCGAAGCTCTCTTGCGAGATCAATCCCTTCGACACCGTCACCGGCTTCGCCAACCACCTTGAAACCGGAGGTCTTGGAGATTACCTGCCGGAGACCCTCCCTCAGAATAGTATGATCTTCCACGAGAAGGACGGTATTTTGCATCCGATACCCCTCTGCGCGTATAGCGCCAGACCACCCTGCGGACACCCAATGGCAGGCTTTTTGGCCCAGCCGTTGGGTCCCTTCACCCGATCCAGGCTCGTTTTGGGCTGCCAGCAGCCCTATAACGCAGGTAGTGGGCCAATCGGCCTGGGAGGATTATTTGCGAAATGTGAAGCTGAGTACGACGTCGCCCGGAACCCTCTCCTGACCTCGTCGGGCGGGGTCGAATTGCCAATTTTTGACCGCGGCGAGGGCGGCGCCAGCCAGGGCGTCGGCAATGGGGTTTCCCTGGTTGAGGGACGCTGCATTGACCACGTTACCGTTCTCGTCGACGCTAACGCGAATCTGCACCATGACGTCTCTGTTCATCGTGCGGCGCACCGCTTCCTGCACCACGGGGGAAACCTGACGAAGGGCGCGCGGCGGCGTCAGCGGGAGTACGTTCTGGACGGGCCTCGCTGCAGGCCCGGTGCTTGGCGCTGTTACCGTAGCGCTGCCGATGCCGGGCGCCGGCGCCTGAGCCGCCGCGGGCGATGGAGCAGGGACGGAAATGGCGGTCCGTTGCGGTTCGACAGCCGCCGGCGGGGGAGCCACCAGTGTCTGGTTTGCCGGCCGGGCCGCGGTCACTCCGGACGGCGTCCTGTTCTCGGTAACTGACGTTGGGGATTGGCCGGCTGGGGCTGCCGGGGACGGAGACTCCGTCTTTTTCTGCGCGACAGCCTGCGCGGCAGGCGCGGGTTTTGAAGTCTTCACCGGCGCCGGCGCCGCCGGCGGGCGCGGCCGCTCGGGCTGTTTCACCGGATTAGCCGCCGGCGCCGCGGCTTGTTCCGCGGCAGGTTTTTCAACTGGAACCGGTTGGGGAAGAATGGGCGCCGCCTGGGGATGCCCGCTCTGCCCGTCCCGCAACACCGTCAAGCCGACCACCGTGGCGATCACCACCACACCGGCTGCCACTGCCTTCCAAACCAGGCTGCCTCGAGACGGCTTTGCCACCGCGGCTGGAGCGGGTTTCGGCTCTTCCGGCGGCGCCTGCCTGGCTGCCGCGGGAGCGGAAACCGGCAGTGGTAGCGGCCCGGCGGCCGGCGGCTCCTCCGCGCCCAGTTCGCGCAAGTTGAACGGAAACTCCACCGTGGCCCGGTCGAGCGCCAGCTGTCCGTTCTCACTTAGAAAAAAGATGGCGGTGGCGACGTCTCCACTCACCGGCTTGATTTCGAGCAGCAGCCGCGATTCTTTCGGAAACATTCGCTGGAACAGGCTGCGGTCCGCCGCCTCGAGCCCGAATTCCGGCCGTGAGTGCGTCCGGTAACACCCCAACACTTTCTGATTGCTGCCGCTTCGCGCAATCCAGGTGCGGACCCGCTCTTCCACTTTGGCGTTCGGCTCGAAGTCCTCGACCGCTATCGTGCACGGCTCGCCCGGCGATATAGTGCCGATCAGAATGCCGGGCTGCCCACCCGAGGCCAAGACCTGTTCGAGTCTCCTGACCACGCTGTCGTGTAAGCGAATGAAGTGCGGCTTGCCTTTCTCCTGGCGAACGTTGAATTCGGTGAAGGTGGGGGGCTGTTGGATTTCCGGCATGGACACGTCTCTCATAGCAGGTGACCGTATTATAGGTCAATGGCTGGAGGACCTCCATCCGTTCGGAACCTTAGGAAACTACGGCATTTGCCGCGCGTTCGGGGTACTTTGGTTTGACTGTCTAAGGCATACGCCGCAGCCAGTCACAGGGGCGTCCAGGCGCCTCGGCAGCCTTCGTCAGCCAGGGAACGCCGGCTCCGATGGAATCGCCATCGATCGCCGGCGGCCGATTTCCTGTCGGCATTCTCGCGTTTCACCGCGTCGCACCCCGGCTCGCCCGGGTGGTGCGCCCGTTACGGCGCCGCAGCCTCAACGGATCCCAAATCGCACCGACATAATAAAGGTTGTTTTCAAGCCCGACTGGCCCACCGGACCGTAGGGGCCGTAAACGGGCCCGAATTGATTGTTTAATGCCGGAGCGACGTCGCTGATTCCCACTATCGGACCCAGCGTCAGGCCGGCTGCCTTCGCCAGGACGTCAGCCTTTTTTCGGGCATCGGCAATCAAATCGGGGGTCGCCTGGAGGCGGGCCTGCTCTCGTGACGCTTCCGCCGGGGTAATGGCGACCACGTTGGTCTGCAACTCCATATTGCTGCTGTTCGCAAGCAGGCTGCGGCGCACGGAGGTGAATCCATCCACCGTATCTTTGAATTTCCCGAGCGGTGTAGTCAGCGTAAACTGGTAGACCAGGCGCGACTGGTTGGGGCTCGGACCGAATTGAGACGAGCCGACGCCGCCCAGGTTATTCGCCGTGATACCCGCGGCTTTGACCACTTGCAGAACCTGCTCGAGAGTGGTGTCCTGATCCGCAAGGACAACAACGCTGAACGTCATCTCATCAGGGGTCAGGTCGACCGTCTTGCTGGCCGTTACGCTCAGAGCGTCTGTTTGTCCGTGCAGCAGGGCGCTGAACAACAGAAAACAAACAGCAGATTTTTCCCTCGTCATGTTTGTGATTCACCTCGACCAGATTATAGACCTCTTTTGGAAGGGCTAGCCGGTTTTTGGCAATGCCCGTCCCCTCCTGTTCAGTCGTACGCCTTCTAAAAAATCGGTGCGCGGCGGCTCGAAGGGCCGCGCATTCCGCCCAATTCGCTTCTTCGAAGCGGAATTCTGTAGCCTCATCATCGACTCCCCGCCGGTTCATAAATCCAGGCGCTGGATCTCGGTCCCGTACCGTTGCCATAGCCCCCCGTGATGAGGACGCGCTCCTCGGGCAGCCATGCCGTGGCTGAAAACTGGCCCGCCAGGCGAGAGCTTCCGCCAACCACCTCGCTCTCGCCGGTCGCAGGATCGTACTCCTCCGCCTGCGTTGCGCCGCCCGCCAGCAGCAGCCGGCCGCTCGACAACACGAAGATCGTGCCGCGGTGCTTGTAGCGGCCGAGGCGCATGCCGGGCGCGGCCCGGAACCGGGCGGTGGCGGGATCGAACACCTCTGCGCTCGAATAGACGCCTTCGTTGTCGCGCTCGTCCGCGCCGCCGGCGATGAAGACGCGGCCGTCTTCGAGCGCGATGCCGTCGTGCTTGTGGCGCCGGACCCCCATCTGAGCCGAATCCTGAAACCGGCCCGATGCCGGATCGAAAATCTCCGATGTGCGGGAGATGATTGCGGCGGCGCGGCGGCCGCGGTGTCCACCCGCTATGAGGACGCGTCCGTCGCGCATCTTGACGGCAACGTGACTCTCGCGGGCCTCGCGCATGGACCCGGTTGCCGAGAAACCCCCCGTGCGCGGGTCGAAGATCTCCGCCGTCGCCAGGAAGGTCCATCCCGTCCCCACGCCGCCGGCGAGCAGGACGCGGCCATCGTCGAGAAGCGTCGCTTCGTGACCCGCCCGCGCCATCGTCATGCGGCCCGCGGCGCGAAACGTCTTCGTCGACGGATCGAACAGTTCCGCCGTCGCCAGATAGCTGTTGTCCGCGGCGATGCCACCCGCGATCAGGACCCGGCCGTCCGTCAACCGCGTTGCCGTGTGACTGTGTCTGGATTCATGCGGCTGCCCGACGGGCTTGAACTTCTCGGCGCGCGAATCGAACAGCTCGGCTTCCGCAGTCTCCGATTCGGAGCCGGTGAACCCGCCGCAGATGAGTACGTCGCCCGCCGCCAGCGCCGTCGCGGTATGTGCCGCGCGCGCCGCCTGCATCGATGCGGTCGAGCGCAGGCGCCCAACTCTGCGCGTCTGCTGCGCCCCGACCGGCGGAGGCGCGGCCAACCATCGAATCGTCGCCCCTGAGCCGAATGCCAGGGCGACCGCCAATATCCACCGCGACCGGCCGTCGATCACACCGAGCCCTCCCGCAAGCCCGCGCGCGTGTCCGCTCGAGTCATCTTCAGGCTAACCCGGAAACACCGGCAGCGCACATGCCCATCGAACCGCTCTACCACGCCGGGCAGGACCCGCGCTTTCGACCCGCCACACCCCGCGCCGCAGCCGCGCCAAGAAACGCTCCGCGGCCGGGTTCGGCCGCCTGCGATATACAATCGGAAACTGGAGAAAAAATGAAAATCGGTCTTATCGGATACGGCGCCTGGGGCAGCCATCACGCTGCGGCGCTGGCCGAATCGGGCGAGTTCGAAGTCGCGGCGGTCTGCTCGCAGTCGGAAGCGTCGCGCCAGGCGGCGTCCGCGAAACTCGACGTCCCGACCTACGCCCGCTATCATGAGCTGCTGGCGCATCCCGGCCTCGACGCCGTCGACATCGTTCTGCCCACCTATCTCCATCGCGAAGTCGCCGCCGCCGCGCTCCAGTCAGGCAAACACACCCTGCTCGAAAAACCCATGTCGTCTAACCAGGCCGAGTGCCGCGCGCTGATCGAGGTGGCCCAAGCCACCGGCAAGACTCTCTACATCGGCCACGAGCTCCGCCATTCCACCCAATGGGGCCGCATGCGCGAAATGATCGAGGAGGGCATGGTCGGCGACGCCCAGTACGCCACCATCGACATCTGGCGCCGCCCTTACCGCCTCGGCGCCTCCGGCTGGCGCTACGACCCCCAGCGCGTCGGAAGCTGGACGCTCGAGGAGCCGATCCACTTCTTCGACCTCGGCTGCTGGTGGCTGCGCGAGGCCGGCCGCCCCGTCTCGGTCTACGCGCGCGGCGTCCGGCGGCCCTCCAGCCCCCCCGGACTCTGGGACAACCTGTCCGCCATCGTCGCCTTCGAATCCGGCGCCCACCTGACCGTCACCCAATCGCTGGCCACCGCCGAGCATCACATGACCGCCAAGGTCGTGGGTAGCTCCGGCGCCGCCCTCGCGTTTTGGGACGGTGAGATGGACCGCACCGAACACCCGGTTTGCTCGCTCAAGCGCGTCCGGGATGCGCGCCTCGAAGACATTCCGATCGCTCCTTCCGGCGAGTTGTTCGAGCTGCGCGCCGAAATGCGCCATTTCGCCGCCGTGATCCGCGGTGAAATCGCGCCCAGGATTACGCCGGAAGAAGCCGCGCTGGCCGTCACCCTCTGCGAGGCGGCCGAGCGTTCGATCGAATCCGGCGGTATGGAAAAGCTATAATCATAATTTCGTTTCTCCCGAATCCACCCCCTGGTAAAAGGAATAGATAGTGCGAAAGAAAGTAACGGTTGTGGGCGCCGGCAACGTCGGCGCGAACTGCGCGCTGCGCATCGCCGACAAAGAGCTTGCCGACGTCGTCCTCGTCGACGTCGTGGAAGGAGTGCCGCAGGGCAAGGCGCTCGATCTCCTCGAATCCGGCCCGGTCCAGGGCTATGACGTCAATGTCGCCGGCGCCAACGATTACGAGCTGACCGCCAATTCCGACATCGTGGTGATCACGGCCGGCTTCCCGCGCAAGCCCGGCATGTCCCGCGACGATCTGCTGCTGGCGAATTACGAAGTCGTCAGGACAGCCACCGAGCAGGCCGTGCGCTATTCACCGAACTGCATCCTGATCATCGTCACCAATCCGCTCGACGCCATGTGCCAGGCGGCTTTCATGGTGTCCAAGTTCAGCAGGAACCGCGTCATCGGCATGGCCGGCGTGCTCGATACGGCCCGCTTCCGCACCTTCATCGCGCAGGAATTGAACGTCAGCGTGGAAAACGTCACCGGCGTCGTCATGGGAGGCCATGGCGACACGATGGTGCCGCTCGTTCGCCTCAGCAATGTGGCCGGCATTCCGCTGACCGAACTGCTCGACCAGGCCGCCTGCGACCGCCTCGTGGACCGCGCCCGCAACGGCGGCGCCGAGATCGTGAAATATCTCAAAACCGGCAGCGCCTACTACGCTCCCTCGGCGGCCACCGTCGAAATGGTCGAGTCGATCCTCAAGGACAAAAAGAAAGTGCTGCCCTGCGCGGCCTACCTCGAAGGCGAGTACTCCATTCAGGGGCTGTTCGTAGGCGTCCCCGTAAAGCTCGGCGCCCGCGGCATCGAGCAGATCTACCAGATCAAGCTCACGCCTGAGGAGCAGCAGATGCTCAATAAAAGCGCCGCCGCCGTCAAGGAACTGGTGGACGTCATCAAAGCCAAGATGTAAGTGGGTATGCCGCCGGCGCCGGAACGCGGCCGTGTGTCCACGCCGCGCTGAAGTGAAGGTGTTTGAAGGCCTGTCGCAGCAACGACCGGGCGCGCCGTTAGTGCACCGGGACGGCTTTTGCCGCTTCGATGGGCAGTCCCGCCAGGTTGCCCGTCTCGTCGAACGCGAACTCCATCGGCGGTCCGATGATCTCCAGCAGCGCATTGCGCTCGATCTGCGGACGCAGATTCTCGCTCAGAACGATATGCCCGATCTCCAGCGAGTTCTTCACCCATCCGATGGTCACTTCCGCGATGTCGAACTTCCCTACGGTCGGGGCGATCCGTTCCAGGCATTCGCGGTCCGTCGGGAAGTGCGCCGGCGTCCGTATCGCCGCCGGAGTGGACGCCGTCAACGAGTTGATACGCGTGGGGAGCCAGTCGATCTTGTTCAGCAGCCGGTCCGACACCACGTCCGCCATGCCCAATCCAACGCCGTTCCCGTAGCTCAGGTTGCTGATGTCCCGGATGAATATGCGCTCGATAACCGGAGCCTCCGGCCATGGATTGTACTGCCCGTGTACGCCGCGATTCACTACTTTCGTGTCCATGCCCGCGCCGCTGATGTTCTTGCCGATCTCGTCCAGAATCAGGATGTCCAGATCCATCGGGATCTTTCCCATCCACGATTTCACCAGCGCCAGCAGCTCTTCTTCCCGCTGCTCCATCGATTCCACCGGCACTGCCGTCACCTGGCCCGTGTTGTGGTGCGCGTCTTCGAGAATGGCCAGCCCGCCCAGGATCTTGCCCGACGCCAGCACCTGCCGCCCGATGCTCCGGATTACCTTCTCCAATCCCATCCGGTAGGCGTAGGTGTGATAATGCTGCGCGCCGGCGAACTTGCCCAGGCCGATCGCCATCATCTTGAACAGGCCGCTCTCGATCTTTCCGGCGAAGTCGGTGTGCCACTTTACCCGCCCCACCAGCATTACGCCGTCACTCTCGTATGCGTTCCGGTCCATGAACGTGCGAATGCCCTCCGGCGTAGTCCCCGCCGGTACCACGTCGAGCGAGCTGATGATCGGACACCCCATCGTCTCCTCGATGATCCCGTAGTGCGCCAGCACGTCCGCCTGCCCTTCCGCCGTCGCCGCGCCGTGGCTTCCCATCGCCGGGAAGATGAACGGCCGCATGCCCGCCGACTTCCAGTAATCCACCGCCGCCCGCACGATCGTCGCAATGTTGGTGATGCCGCGGCTTCCTACCCCGATCGCCACCCGCGAGCCCGGTTTCAGCCTGGAGGCGAATGGAGAGGCGGACAGTTCCCGGCGCACAGCCGATGGAATGTCCCTCAGGCTTCGATCGGGAAAGTTCTGGCGTACAGGCAGGAGCCGGGAAAAGTTCATTCCGATATTATACTGCGGCTAACCCGCCCTCGAATTGATGCCTCGCCGCCGGAAAAGCGGAGCCCCTGCCGCCCGTCAACGCGCGGCGCCGCGCCGGGTCTCACCCCTCCTCTTCACCCAACGGCTTCCGGTACTTGGGCTTCTTCCGCGCGCTCTTCGGCTCGATCGGCCGCGCCGGTGGCACGGTCCCCACCCGTTCCCGGGCCAGCTTCCGGACTTCCTTTTTCATGTCGAAGGTCTTCTTTCTCGCCATCCGGACAGCTCCCCCACCCAGGATAGTTCGGCGCGCGGGTCACGCGAATCATAAAATAAATTTCCGAACCGTCGCAACAAGATACGGCTACAGCCGCCAGGCAGGTCGGACCAGCCCTGGTAGCTTGAAATCAAAAGGGCGCTTCTGTGCGGGAATCGCTCTGATGGCGCTGTCATGGCCATCGTCGTCACCTGCGGTGTTACTGCCCGTGGATGCTCTTTGGCGGGGGCGTCCCGGCGCGACACCCGTCCGGCCTCCTGACTTTTCAGGAGGCTGGACGTTGACGATCCCTTTCGGCAAAACCAATTCCTCCAGGCAACGTCCACTTTGCATGACGATTCCCTTCTCGCATGGCGTTCTCCCGCGGTTCGATATCATGAAAGCAGGTGCCTCATGAAAAAGCTGCTGCTTCCGCTCATGGCCGCGAGTCTGCTGTTTGCGCAATTCGAAGCCACCCGGCGCGACCATTCCGCCGACAGCCGCCGCGATGTGAAACTGCCGAACGGTAAATCGCAGCAGGAGGAGATCCTCAAGGCGGACTACGAGAAAACCCTGCAGGACGCGGCCCAACTGGTCAAGCTCTCCGAAGAGCTCCAGGATGATCTGATCAAGGAGGACCGGCACGTGCTGTCCCTCGCCAGCCTGAAAAAGGCCGAAGACATCGAGAAGCTGGCCAGGAAGATCCGGACCCGCCTGAAGAAATAGACATGCGCATTCTTTCCTTCGCACTCATCGCGGCGGCGTTGAGCGCGCAGGCGCCCCCGCGGGAAGCGCTGCTGCAGGTGTCCGGCGCGGAGCTGAAGTATCTCTACGCCGCCGGCACGGACCCCGCGACGCTGGTAGTTCTTCCCGGCAGCCTGGAGGAAGCCCAGTTCCGGAAAGTGTTTGCTCAATGGCAGCCGCTCGCCGGCTCGCGCGGATGGAACTGCATTGTCCCGGTGGTGGCCGGCGTGGGCGACGGCGAAGTGCGCGCTCTCGAGCTGATCGTCGCCGATGCGAAGAAGAAGCTCCCGAAAATGGACGACACCCGGACGTACGTGGCAGGTCAGGGAGCCAGCGCCGCCGAGGCCTTCTATATTCTTTCCCGCGCGCCGGATCTGTTTTCAGCGGGTCTGGCTATTCAGGGCTCTCCGGGTCCGGCCATCCAAAGTTTCAAGGTTTACGGGGAAAACACGCAAGGCGCGCCGCTGTTGTGGGTGGCGCCCGGCGGCGAGCTCGACGTCTTCCGCGCGAAGCTCACCGCCGCCGAATACCACTTCGAGACACGCGACGACGCCAACTCCGCCGCCGCCCTGGACTGGCTCGCGAAGCATCAACGCCCGCAGTTTCCTACGACAGTCGATTGTGAAACCGGCAGTCCCGCCTTCGCGCGCTGCTACTGGATCGAGATGACGAAGTTCGATCCGAAGCGCCGCAACGACGTGCTCAAATCCACCCGCGTGATGCCCGGATCGGGAGCCTCGCTGGCCATGGGCCCGTTCGGATACGATCCCCAGGCCCCCGGACCGGGCGCCGTCGTCGGCTGGCTCCCGCCTGATTACAAAGGTCCGTTGAAGCTCGAAGACCGCATCGTTTCGGTGGCCGGCAAGGAGGTCAAGGACGGCCGCGATTATGCCCGTTCCATGGAAGAGATCACCGAGGAAAAGCCCGTCGCGGTCCTCATCCAGCGCGGCAGGGAGCGCGTCCGGGTGGAGACAAAAATCCTGCTGCCGAAGCGCGAGGAGTTGATCACCGCGCGCGTGCAGGCCCGGTATCTTCCGGACCAGAAAGAGCTGCTCATCGTCAGCCGCGCCGTGACCGGGCTGCGCTTGCATGTTCCGTCCGATTGGGCGCCGGTAGCCGTCTCCTGGAACGGCCTCGATCTGCTGAAGGCCGAATCGGCCGGCTGCTGGCAGTTGAGCATCGAAAAGGATCCGCCGGCCGCATCGAAATGCCCGTGACTTCCGCCCGCAGCCCGCTGTTCATGCAACCGAACCCCGCCCGCCGCATCTCATCCCGTAGGATGAGCCGGGTTCTCCTGCTGTCGGCGCTGGTCCTGGGATGCCTCTGCGGCGCGGATGTCTGCGCGACTGCGGATCTTTCCGGCCCCTACGCCCTGCAGCTTTCCGGCCAGTCCGCGATATCCGGCTCTCCCTCTCCGGCTGCTCTCATTGCGCGCCTCGAATTCGACGGAAAAACGGCCGTCACCGGCTACTCGTCGGTGAACTTCAACGGCCTGCTGCTGGGCAATCCGGTGAGCGGCGATTATGCGCTGGCTTCCGATTGCCGGCTGACCTGGCGGCTCCAGGACGACTCCGGGGCCTATCAGCATTTCGCCGGCCGCGTCAAGCCCGGCGCCCGCCGCGTGGACGTTCGGCAGACAGACCGCGGCGCCGACGTCCGCGGTGTCCTCGAAAAAGCCTCCGATACCTGCCGCCCGATCGATTTCAGGGGACGCTATGTCCTGACCCTGTCCGGCACATCCACGGCTCTGGCCACCGGCGGCGAGCCGCGCGCGGTTTCGATCGAAGGGACAGCCAATGCCGATGGCGCCGCCAGGATGGCGGTGAACACCCGGGACCTGCAAGGTGAAGGCTCGTTCGAGGTCGATCCCGACTGCGTCGTTCGCATCGGGTTTCAGGCGGGAGCGGGCCCCGCGGTCAAGCTCCGCGGCGTGCTGGTGAACGGCGGACAGACCGTGCTGGCCATTCAGACCGATCCGGGAGAGTCCGTCATCGCCCGGTTCGTCGCCAGCCCGGGACGCTGATAAAATAGCAGCGGCATGCAGAATCGACGGGAGTTTCTCGCCTCTTCGAGCGCCACGCTGCTGGCGCAGGCGCTCGCCACCAAGGCCGACGCCGCCCCGCCGGGCGCGTCCGGTGAATGGCGGAACCGGCAGAGCGGTGTCGCCTACCGTCAGCTCGGCCGCACGAAGTTCATGATTTCGGAGATGGTGATGGGCGGCAACACCATCGCGCCCGACAACTATGAGCACGTCCTCACAGCCGTCGACATGGGGCTCAATTACCTCGACACCTCGCCCGCCTACGGCAACGGGAAAAGCGAGGCGGGCTATGCGCGCGTGCTCAAGGCGCGGTCCCGCGATCAGTTTTTTCTGAATACCAAAGTGAGCCTCTGGGACATCAACCGCGGGAAGATCTTCAAGGACATTTTCGACAGCCTGCCCGACCCGGAGAAGGCCAAACTGCGGACTCAGGCGCAGGACGAGATCGAGCGCAGCGGAGCCCTCGCGCCGGATTACGTTTGCGACTATTTCCCCGGGCAGCGCGGCGAGACCACCGACGCGGTGCTCGCCAACCTGATGGAGAAGAAGTACGGCCGCCGGCTCGACCGTCACAAGAATTACAAGCAGCTCATTCTCGATTCGATCGACCACAGCCTGAAGGCGCTCGGCGCCGGCGAGCTGGATCTGATGATGTGCCCGCACGGCGCAAGCACGGCCTATGAGCTCGAGGGCTATCCGGAGATTTTCGACGCGTTCGAGACCCTCCGCAAGGCCGGTAAGGTGCGCTATCTCGGCGTCTCCGCCCACACCAACACAGCCGCCATATTGCGCGCGGGCGTGAAGAGCGGGCACTACTCGGTGGCCATGATCGCCTACAACATCGTGAACCACGGCTACGCCGACGAAGCGCTGGCCGATGCGAAGAAGGCGGACTTCGGGGTCATCGCGATGAAGGTGGCGCGCCCGGTCTTCAACGGGCGCAACAACGGGACCAAGGACGACCCCGCGCGCGTGAAGCTGGTTACTGACGCCGTCCCCGGCCCGCTGAAAGTGCCCCAGAAGGCCTACGTGTGGGCGCTGCGGAATCCCAACCTCAGCGCCGTGATTTCGGAGCTGGTGAACGAGCGGCTGGTGGCCGAGAATCTTCCGCTGGCCGGTTCGAAATCCTGAAGCCGGCCCCGCTTCAGATTGTTCCTCGCCTCCAGCCCGACGCCGCGCTTCACCGCTGGATTACCGCCGTGCCTCCGGCGCGCACCGGATGGCGTTTGCGGATCGCGTTCTCCGCGGCCCGCCTGGACCCGGATCGAGGAATCGGTTTGCAGGACCAGCCGGCAGCCTCGAGCTTCCCCGCCACACGGCGCTCGGACCCGCGCTGCCCGGCCGGGGTTTGGCGCCCGGCGGCTATTGATGCGCCCTGAGCGGAGTCGCCATCGCCGCCAGCGCCTTGTCGGCCCGCTCGATCTCCGCCTGCATCCGGGTCAGTTCGGCTTCGTGCTCTTTGCCGAACCCCTCCCGTTTTTGCAGCGACTGCCAGGCTGCCAGGCTGCGTTGGAACCGCTCCCTTGCCGCCCGCCAGTCCTCCTGGCGCTGCTCCGGCGTCGACGCCCGCGCCGCCAGCGTCGCCATCACCGAGCCGCTTCCGCCCAGCGCCCGCGCCGGGCGCGAGAGCGACGGCAGATTGCCGGGATCCATGGCCGCCACCGCCCCCGAGGCGTCCTCCGACTTGCGCAACGCTTCGAGCGCCCCCGCGCGATCTCCCGCCGCCGCCAGCAGCCGCGCCAGATCGTACTCGTCCTCCTGTAGCTGGCGGCGGGCCAGGATATCCCTGGCGTCGGCAGCCACGATCTCCTGGCCCAACGCCTCCGCCCTGCGCAGCTCGCGGAGCGCGCCGGCGTCATCTCCAGCCTTCTCGAGCAGCCGCGCAATCTGGCTGTAGTTGCTGGCGATGAAGATGCGCAGCCGGATGTTCATCTTGTCGGCCTGCGTCAGCGTTTCCAGGATTGCCGTCGATTTTCGCAGCATCGGCAGCCCCTCGTCGTGGACCGCCGCAACTCTCGACAGCGCGATGGCATAGTCGCTCAGCCCCCGCTTGTTCGAGGGGTCCGCTTTCATCAGCGTCTCGGCGGCCGCCAGCATCCGCCCGTAGCTCTCGAGAGCGCCTTTCCGGTCTCCGAGATTGGCCCGCTGCGGGTTGCCGTAGACATCGCCCAGATGACTGTAGCCGATCATCAGATCGCGCTGATACACGTTGTTCGTGGGATCCTCCCGGATCAGCGTTTCCCGGATTGCCACCGCCTGCCGGTACAGTTCCAGCGCCGCCCTCAAATCCTCCCGGCGCTCCAGCGCCACGCCGAGCATCGAGTAGCCGTTCGAGAGATCGAGCTTCGTCTGCCGGTTGTCCGGATCGGCGGCCGCCAGCTTCTCCACCATGGCCAGATGCTTCCGCGTGTTCTGCAGGGACTTGGTGGAATCGGTTTGATTCCGCGCCAGGTTCTCGTACGCCGAGGCCAGCTTTCGCAGCGCCTCCCGGTTGCCCGGATTGGCCGCCACGATCGGCTCGCCCACCTCGATGGCGCGGGAGAAGCTGGCCACCGCGGCCGACTTGTTCTGCGTCCGGGACAGCAGGTTTCCGATCGTATTGTGCAGCTCCACCAGCCGCAGCCGCAGTTCGGTGTCCGGCTTGCCGGAGGCGTCGAGCTGCTGCGCGATCTCCAGCGCCTTCCGGTAGGTTTTCAACGCGGCGCCGGTGTCCCCGAGGCTGGCTCGTACGATGTGCCCCTGCACGTCGCCGACCCGCTGGTAGGCGTCTACCAGGTCGCGCTGCAGAGAGGCGTCCCCCCTCGCTTCGCTGGCCAGGCTGTCCAGGTACTTCAGCGCCGTGGTGACCACCAGCTCGCGCGCCTTGGTCGAGCCGGGCAGATCGCGGATCGAATCGTGAATGTCGTACAGGACCGACCGCGCCAGCAGCTTGACCTGCTCGAATCGCCGTTCCGCCCGGCGGGCCTGAAGTGTGGCCACCGTCGTGCCCGCGATCAGCGACAATCCCGTCAGCGCCGCCGCCACTACCGCCGCCTTGTGCCGCGTGACGAACTTCCGGCTGCGGTAGCGGAAAGAATCCTGGCGCGCGATGACGGGACGGCCGTCGAGATAACAGCGAATGTCTTCCGAGAACTCCGCCGCCGAGGCGTACCGCCGGGAAGGCTCCTTCTGCATCGCCTTGAGAACGATGTTGTCGAGGTCGCCCGACAGGTCGCGGTCCAGCGCCGCGCCCGCGCTTCCCGTGGACGTTCGCGCCCGGCTCGGCTTCGACGGCGGCTCCTGGCAGATGACCCGCTCCATCTCCATCGGCGTGTAGGTGGTGATCCGGTGGGCATGGACTCCCGTCAGCAGCTCGTAGAGTATGGCCCCCAGCGCATACACGTCCGTCGCCGTCGTGATCGCCCCTCCCCGGACCTGCTCCGGGCTGGCATACTCCGGCGTCATCGGGACCGACCCGGTGAGAGGCGACGTTCTCGGTCCGGCGGACGGAACCAGAAGCTTGGCGATCCCGAAATCGAGCAGCTTCGGAAAGCCCTCCTGCGTCACCAGAATGTTGCTCGGCTTCAGGTCCCGGTGTACCACCAGGTTCTGGTGCGCGTAGTGCACCGCCGAGCACACCATGCGAAACAGATCGAGCCGGGCGCGCACGTCGAGGTTGTGGTGCGCCGCGTATTCGATCAGGCCTTCCCCGTCGACGTACTCCATGACCAGATACGGACGCCCGTCTTCCGTGCTCCCGCCGTCGTGCAGCCTGGCAATATAAGGGTGTTCGAGCCCGGCCAGGATCTGCCGCTCCTGGCGAAAGCGCTGCAGGATGAAATCGGTGTCCATGCCCCGCAGCACCTTCTTGATGGCCACCTTCTTCTCGAACTGATCGTCATCTCTCTGGGCGAGATACACGACCCCCATGCCCCCGCGTCCGATCTCCCGCAGAATGCGGTAGCTGCCGATGCGGGTACCGGTCAGGTTCTCGACGCCGGCCCGGGCCTGGGCTTCCCCGGCGGCCGAAACCGCGGCCTGCTCGACGGCGTCGTTCAGCAGACCGTCGGCCTGCTTCTCGAAGGCCAGCAGCGCCTCCACTTCCTTGCGCAGCTCCGGATCGTGACGGCAGCTCGATTCCAGAAAAGTGCTGCGCCCGTCCGGAGCGCAGTCGAGCGCGGCTTGCACGAGATCGTCGATCTGGCGCCACCGCTCGGGCGTCATGCCGGCGACTGGCCGGACATGTGCCGGGCAATCCACAACTGAGCGCCGCGGGCGTCCCGTTCGACCGTAGCCGTGGAGATGCCGAGCGAATGCGCGATCTCGGACGTCGTCAAACCGCCGAAGTAGCGAAGCTCCACGATCTTCGCTTTGCGCGCGTCGAAAGACGCCAGATCCGTCAACGCGTCGTCGAGCGCGAGCAGCGCGGGCTCGCGTTCCTCGGACACGAAAAAGGCTTCGTCGAGCACCGCCTGCTGCGCGCCGCCGCCCCGCTTCCCGGCCAGTTTCCGCCGCACATGGTCCACCAGGATCATGCGCATGAGCTGGGCGGCCACGCCGAAAAACTGGCTGCGGCTCTGCCAGTTCTGGTGGTCCTGCCCGGCCAGCCGCATATACGCTTCGTTGACCAGCGCGGTAGGTTGCAGGGTGTGACCCGGCCGCTCCCGGCGCAGATAACTTCCAGCCAGCCGGCGCAGCTCGCCATACACGATCGGAGTCAGCTGATCCAGCGCCGACTGATTCCCGGCCCGCCAATCGGCGAGCAGGCGCGTCACCTCACCGGAGGCAGGCGGCTCAGGATTCATTGTATTCCGCATTATAACTCAGCCGGCGTGGGCCTTCGCCTGAATCCCCGCCGCCCGGTCATTTCCTTACAACCGCTTCTGAAGCTTGGCCCACGTGTCCCGCAGCTCGGTGGTGCGGTTGAAGACGAGCCGCCCGGCGCTGGAGGATCTATCCACGCAGAAATACCCCAGACGCTCGAACTGATAGCGGTCGCCAGCCCCGGCGTCCGCCAGCGACGGCTCGGCCTTCCCCTGCACGACTTCGAGCGATTTCGGGTTCAGGTACCTCGTGAAATCCTCGCCCTCTGGCGTCTCGTTCGGATTTTCGGCCGTGAACAGCTTGTCATACAGCCGAACCTCGACCGGAATCGCCTCCGCCGCCGAGACCCAGTGAATGGTCGATTTCACTTTGCGCGTGTGCTGTCCGCTGCGCGTCTCCGGATCGTAGGTGCAGTGAATCTCCGTGATCTCCCCGGTGGCGGGATCTTTCACGAAATCCTGACACTTGATGATATAGCCATACCGCAGCCGGACTTCGTTGCCGGGATACAGGCGGTGATAGCCTTTGGGAGGCGCCTCGCGAAAATCATCCTGTTCGATCCAGAGCTCGCCGCCAAAGGGCACGGAACGCGTGCCCGCGCTTGCGTCCTCGGGATTGTTGACGGCTTCCAGGAACTCCACCTGGCCTCGGGGATAGTTCGTCAACACCAGCTTGACGGGCCGCAGGACCGCCATCACTCGCCGCGCCGTCCGGTTCAGATCCTCCCGGATGTGATATTCGAGCTTCTCGAATTCCGTAAGCCCGTTGGTCTTGGACACGCCCAGATTGCGTGCAAAAGCGCGCAGACCTTGCGGCGAGTAGCCGCGGCGTCGCATCCCGCTGAGGGTCGGCATGCGGGGATCATCCCAGCCTTCCACCGCGCCCTGCTGCACCAGGTGCAGCAGCTTGCGCTTGCTCATCAGCGTGTACGTCAGGTTCAACCGGTCGAACTCGATCTGCTGTGAATGGAACACGCCAAGCTGATCGAGATACCAGTCATAGAGCGGCCGGTGATCTTCAAACTCCAGCGTGCAGATCGAGTGCGTGATGCCTTCGATGGAATCGCACTGGCCGTGCGCCCAGTCGTACATGGGGTAAATGCACCAGCGGCTGCCCGTCCGGTGATGCTCGGCGTGCAGGATGCGGTACATCACGGGATCCCGCAGGTTGAGATTCGGGGAGGCCATGTCGATCTTGGCCCGCAGAGTGCGCGCGCCGTCCGGAAATTCCCCGTCCTTCATGCGCGCGAACAGGTCCAGATTCTCCTCCACGCTCCGGTCCCGGTAAGGACTGTTCTTCCCCGCTTCGGTCAGCGTGCCCCGCGTCTCCCGCAGCTGGTCGCTGCTCAGATCGCAAACGAAGGCTTTGCCTTTCCGGATGAGCTCGACGGCCCAATCGTAAAGCTGCTGGAAGTAGTCCGACGCGTACAGCAGCCGGTCGCCGAAATCGCCGCCCAGCCATCTCACATCTTCGATGATCGCTTCGACGTACTCCTTCTCCTCCTTCGTGGGATTGGTGTCGTCGAAGCGCAGGTTGCACTTCCCCTCGAACTCCTCGGCCAGGCCGAAGTTGAGCATGATGCTCTTGGCGTGGCCGACGTGCAGGTAGCCGTTGGGTTCGGGCGGAAAGCGGGTGTGAACACGTCCGCCATGCTTGCCGCTCGCTCGGTCGGCGAGAATCATGTCGCGAATGAAATTCGATCGGGGGGAATCGGCGTCGTTCATTGAACAAGTCCTAAAGCAAAGTCCAGACGGCTCAGCACGGTCTCTCGCCCGAGCGCCTCCAGCGTTTCGAAAAGCGGCGGCGCATTCTTGCGCCCGCATACCGCGACCCGAATGGGCTGGAACAGCTGTCCCGGCTTCAGCCCGGCTTCGGCTGCGGCCCCGCGAAGCGCAGCCTCCAGAGTCGCGTGATCGAAGGCGGCCGCCGTGGACAGAACTTCCTTCGACTTACGGAGCGCCCGCGCCGCCAGGGCTGCGTCTCCCTTCTGCGGGATCAATTCCGCGGGATCGTACGACTTCGGCTCGATGAAGAAGAAATCGGCGACGGCGCCCACGTCGCGCAGCAGGCGGATTCGCTCCTGGATCAGCGGAGCGATGGCGCGAAGCTTCTCCGGCGTGGCGTTCGTAAACCCGGCTTGCCGGGCGTAGGGCGTCAGGCGCCGCGCGAACTCGCCGCCCTCGAGCGCGCGAAGATGTTCGGCGTTCAGCCACACGGCCTTGGGATCGAACGGATCCTCGCCGGTGAAGTTGATGGTCGCGTTGCTGCGGTTGATGCCCTCCAGCGTGAACAGCTCCACCAGCTCGTCGCGCGACATCTTCTCGCGGTCGTTCTTGGGCGACCACCCGAGCAGCGAAAGGAAGTTCACGAACGCCGCCGGGAGGAAGCCGGCGTCGCGGTAGGTCGTAACGCTCACCACCGGTCCGTGCACACGCTTGGACAGCTTTGCGCCGTCGGGCGCCATCAGAAGCGGCAGGTGAGCCGTCTTCGGCGCGTCCACGCCTAGCGCTTCGAAGATCAGCGCGTGCTTGAACGTGTTCGCCAGATGCTCCTGCCCGCGCAGAATGTCCGTGATCCGCAGATCGGCGTCGTCGGCGCAGGAGGCCATGTGGTAGGTCGGCATGCCGGTCGAGCGCAGCAGCGCGAAATCCTCGAGGTCGCCCGTGGATTTGCTCACGCTTCCGTAAACCAGGTCCGAGACCACCACTTCGCGCCGTGAGTCCCGCGGCACGCGGAAGCGCAGGACAAAGGATTCGCCGGCGTTGGCCCGGCGATCGCTCTCCTCGCGGGTGAGCTCCCGCATCCCCGGATTGAAAAGCCATCCTCCGCTGGGATTCTCGACCGCCGTGGACGCGGGCGTGAAGTCCCGGTAGGCATGCCCCTTGTCGAAAATAGCCCAGGCGGCCCGGCGATGAAGATCGAGCCGGTCGGACTGACGGTAGAACTCGTCCCAGCCCAGTTCGAGCCACTCCAGACCCTCATGGATGGAGTCGAGAGAACTCTGCGTGTTGCGTTCGACGTCCGTATCGTCGATGCGGAGAACGACCGTCCCGCCCTGGTGGCGGGCATGCAGCCAGTTGAAGATAAAGGTTCGGGCGCCCCCTATGTGAAGGTAACCTGTGGGTGAGGGCGCAAAGCGGACGCGTGTCATGCAGAACTTTAAAGATAGCCTACTAGCGCCCCAATCGCGAGAGAGCTGCTCTTCCTGGACGGTTGGGTTGCTCGCCGCCGCGAATCCGTTTACCCCATGGACCCGCGCTTCGCTCGCCAACAGATCTGCGGTAATGTGACCGTTGCCCTACAGGAAACGCTTCAGCCAGGCGAGCACTTCCTGCATGTGCAGCCGGCTGTTTTCCCCCTTCAGGATCCAGTGCCCCTCGTCGGGAAAAATGACCAGCCGCGCGGGCACTTTTCGCCGCTGCAGAATCTTGAACGTGGTCATGCTCTCGTTCAGCGGCACGCGGAAATCCAGCTCTCCTTGTGTCAGCAGCGTCGGCGTCTGAAATGATCCGGAATACCGGATCGGGCTCTGATCATTCCACTGCCCGCCCTTCTCCCAGATCGGACCGCCCATCCGCAGCTCGCGGTCGAGCCCGCCGTCGTTGGCGCCGTACTGCGATTCGTTGTTGATCGCGCCGGCGTGATTGACAATACATTTGAACTGTTTCGTGTGCCCGTTGAACCAGTTCATCAGATAGCCGCCATAACTTGCGCCGACAGCCGACTGCCGGCTCTGGTCGATGAACGGATAGGCGCGGGCCGCCTCGGCGATCGCTTCCAGGATCTCCTGCGCCGGACCGCGCAGCACGTCTTTCTCGATGTCATCCGTGAACTTTTCGCCGAATCCCGTTGACCCGGTGTAGTTTGTCGCCAGCGCCACGTATCCCGGCGAGGTCAGCAGATGGTTATTCCATCGCGTCGAAAAAGCGTCCTTCGACATCGCGTACGGCCCGCCGTGGGGAAAGACCACAACCGGATATCGCTTCGTCTTGTCGAATTGCGGCGGCAGGAACAGAATGCTGTGAATACGTTTACCGTTCTTCGCTGTAAACCAGTGATGGATAGGATCGGGGGCGTCGATCTGCGCCACCCGTTCCGCGTTGAAATGGGTCAGCGCCGTGTGCGAGCGCGCCGCGACGTTCAATCGCACCAGCTCCGGAGGTTGAAGGGAAGTCTGAAACAGGGCGATCGGTCCCCCCGTGGCCGGACGCGCGGCCGTGTATCCTCCGCGCTCCACTTTGAAGAGCCGTTCGACCTTTCCTCCCTCAGCGGCGATACGGAACACCTGGTCGAAACCGTTGTCCTCCGCTTCGAGGTATACGGTCCGGCCATCGGGTGAAATCGAAAAGGCCGAGACCGAGCGGTCCCAAGCTTCGGTTGTGATCGCGGGCTTTCCGGAGAGCGGCCAGGCGAAACGGGCCAGGCGTTCTAGCGAATACAGCCGGCCGCCGGGAGCGGCGCCGCGTCTTTGGAGGGCGTACAGGGCGTCGCCCGCCGGAGAAAATCTCGGCTTCGAGAAGCTCTGGCCGCGGTCCGTCAATGTCCGCGGCTCTCCACCCGACGCCGGAACTGCGAACAGTCCGGATTCCACCCTCGCCGACATCATTTCGTTCCGGTTCACGAGGGCCGTGAAGACGATCGATTTCCCGTCCGGAGTCCAGATGGCCTGTAAATTTTGCGCCCCCGTGTCATTGAAGGGGCCTGCGAAACCGGGGGATTCGGCGAGCCTCGATCCGCGCAGCACGTCGAGCGGCGCCGTCCCTCCATCGACCTCCTGCACGAATATGTGCCGCTTCTTCTCGTCGAGCCACGCATTCCAATGCCGGATCGGCATGGAGTCGAAGATCCGGGCGGTCGATTTGCGCTGCTTGCGCTCGGCGGCGATGGGATCGTAATCGGCCTCGAAAAGGATTGCTTTCCCGTCCGGCCGCCATTGTGGATTGGAGACGCCGCCCGGGACATTGGTGAGCCGCCGCGCCTCGCCGCCGGCCATAGGCATGATGTAGACCTGCGCGCCATCGTCGCCCTCGCGCCGCGTGACGAAACCCAGACGGCTTCCGTCCGGCGAAAAGACCGCCCCATTTTCAGGGGCGAGAGTTGATGTCAGACGGCGCGGGAGCGCGCTGCCGTCGGCTGGGACGATCCACAAATCAGCGGACTGCTTGGCCGGATCGTAATCCGGTTCCGTGAGGGAGAACACTACGGAATGGCCGTCCGGGCTCACAACAGGGTCGGCCGTCCGCTTCATGAGCCAAACATCCTCGTGCGTAATCGGCCGTTTCTGGGCCTGCGCCACAGCGCCAAGAAGAAGGAGGAGCGCAAGTCTTCTCATTGCGGCATTATAGCCCCTCGTTATACTCCCTCTTGCGACCTAGTCTGCCTGTCGGGCTGGTATAGGTTCCTCGTTCTCTCTTTTGACTTTTGTCCGGTGACTTTGCTTTGATGAACGTAACCCATGATCTCCGCGAGCATCCCTGAGGGCCTCACCTTCGATGACGTGATTCTTCAGCCGGCTCATAGCGATGTGGTGCCGGCGGACGCCGATACACGGACCTGCCTGACCCGGAGAATCGCGCTCAACATCCCCATTCTGAGCGCCGCCATGGATACGGTGACCGAATCCCATCTGGCGATCGCCCTCGCTCAACAGGGCGGCATGGGCATCATTCACCGCAACATGCCGGTGGACCGCCAGGCCGAGGAAGTCGACCGCGTCAAGCGCAGTGAAAGCGGCATGATCGTCGATCCCGTCACCATCGCTCCGGAAAAAAAGATATCCGACGCGCTGGACGTCATGCGCCGCTACCGGATCTCAGGCGTCCCGGTGACCGAGAACGGCAAGCTGGTCGGCATTCTGACCAATCGGGATCTGCGCTTCGAGACGCGTACCGACGTGCCCATCTCCGAGGTGATGACCAAGGAGAACCTGATCACGGTCGCCGTCGGCACTACCCTCGAGCAGGCGGAGGAAATCCTGCACCGCCACCGTGTGGAGAAGCTGCTGGTCGTCGACGACCACTACATGCTCAAGGGCCTGATCACGGTCAAAGACATTCAGAAGAAGCTCAAATACCCCAACGCCGCCAAGGACTCTCACGGACGTCTGCGCGTGGGCGCCGCCATCGGAGCCACCGGCGATTTTCTGGAGAGGGCGCAGGAACTGGCGGCGCGCAACGTGGACGTGCTGGCGATCGATACCGCCCACGGCCACACCTCGCGGGTGATGGACGCCGTGCGGGCCATCAAGCGAAGGCTGCCGGATGTGGAGCTGATCACCGGCAACGTCGGCACCTACGAAGGCGCGCGGGACCTCATCGGGCTCGGAGTGGACGGCGTGAAAGTCGGAATCGGACCCGGCTCGATCTGTACCACGCGGGTCGTGTCCGGGGCGGGCGTCCCGCAGATCACCGCCATCGCGGAATGCGCGCGGGCCACCAAGGGCTCGGGCGTGCCGCTGATTTCCGACGGCGGCATCAAGTATTCGGGCGACATCACCAAGGCCATCGCGGCGGGAGCGGATTCGGTGATGATCGGCCGCCTTTTCGCCGGCACCGACGAGAGCCCGGGCGAGACGATTCTTTACCAGGGCCGCACCTTCAAGAGCTACCGCGGAATGGGCTCTCTCGGAGCCATGTCCATGGGCAGCAGCGACCGCTACTCTCAGGAGTCGCAGGTTAAGCTGGTGCCCGAAGGAATCGAGGCCCGGGTCCCCCACAAAGGACAGCTCGCCGAACTCGTCTACCAGTTGGTTGGCGGCCTGAAGAGCGGCATGGGCTACTGCGGATGCCGGACGATTCCGGAATTGCAGGAGCGGGCGACCTTCCTGCGCATCTCTCCCGCGGGCTTGCGCGAAAGTCACGTCCATGACGTGATCATTACCAAGGAAGCGCCGAATTACCGCGTGGAGTAGTCTCCCTCCATGTACGCGACCCGGCCCACGGCGCTCGGCCTTCCGCATCGGCCGTTTCCGGCAGCGCCCCTGAACGCCGCCATCGAATGATATTCTTGTGACAGTCCGATTTGCTTGAGGTGATCCATGATCGTTCGTAGATTCTTCCGCTCGTTCTCCGCCGCTGCCCTGCTCGCCGCTCTCTGCGCCGCCGCCTGGGGACAGAACATTACCGGCACGATTCTGGGCATGGTGAAAGATGCCTCCGGCGCCGTCATTTCGGGCGCGGAAGTCGTCGTCCTCAACGTCGAAACCAATCAGCAGGTCAAGGTCGCCACCAGCCCCCTCGGCATTTTCGAGGCCCCCTACCTGCGCCCCGGCCGCTATCAGGTCCGGGTCTCCGGACCGGGATTCAAGACGGCCGTGCGCGAAGGCGTCGACCTGCAGTTGGAGAGCCGCCTCCGCCTCGATTTCACCCTCGAGCTCGGCGAGGTCTCGACTACCGTCGCCGTCACCGCCGAGACGCCGCTCATCGAGTCGAACTCGTCCTCTCTCGGACAGGTGGTCACCACCCGGACCATCGAGGAGCTGCCCATTCGCGGACGCAACGTCTTCGACCTCGTGGGACTCGCTCCCGGCGTGCAGGTCAATCCGCGCGCCATGGGCGCCGTCGCTTCGACCGGTAATAACGCCGCGCCGCTGTTCGTGTTCTCCGATATCTCGATCAACGGCGGAAGATACCGCAGCAACGATTTCACGCTCGACGGAGTCTCCGTCGTGCTGCCGGAGAACAACAATTACGCCGTCGGCCCCACGCCGGACAGCGCCCAGGAATTCAAGGTCCAGACCAACAGCTACGGACCCGAGTTCGGACGCAGCGGCGGCGGCGTGATCAACGTCGTTACCAAGGGCGGGACCAATACCCTGCATGGGACTTTGTACGAGTTTTTCCGCAATGACCGGCTGCGGGCCAACAATTTCTTCGCCAACGCCCGCGGCCAGAAGCGCGGAATTTTTCACTTCAACATGTTCGGCGTGGCCGTGGGCGGACCCGTCATCAAGAACAAGACGTTTTTCTTCGCCGAATACCAGGGACACCGCGAAAGCAATTCGTTCGGCGGCCGCTCCACCACCCTGCCCACGATGGCCCAGCGCCAGGGCGACTTCTCGGACTTGCGGAACAATCTCAACCAGGCCGTATCGATCTACGATCCCTTCACCACCGCCGCGGCGGCCGGAGGCGGATTCGTCCGGCAGCCGTTCGCCGGCAACAGCATTCCGCAATCCCGCATCGACCCGGTGGCCGCCAAGCTGACCGCTTTTCTGCCGCCCCCCAACCGCCCCGGCGAAGGTCCCGCTCTCATCAACAACTGGGCCTACGCCCCCAAGGAGACCACCCGCAGCGATCAGTGGTCGGCCCGCATCGATCACCGTTTTTCGGACTCCCATAGCCTGTTCGGACGCGTCACCCAGAACAAAGGACTCGACACCAACACCGGCGAATTCGGCACCCTTGCCGATACCGCCATGGGAGCCATCGAAAACCACGCCTGGAACGCCGTCATCAACGGCACGCTGCTGCTTTCACCCACCCGTGTGGTCAACTATCGCTACGGCTTCTCGCGGCGCTTCGAAGGCCGCACGCCCATTCACCAGGGCCAGGTCAACATCGCCGCCCTCGGTTTTCCCCAGTACCTCACCAACGTTTTCGACCCGAAGTACGCGATGTTCCCCAGCATCAATCCGGCCAACTACGCCACTTTCGGCCAGACCCCGGGCGATCCCATCCGCAAGGGTAACGATCTGCACACCTGGGTGCTTGAAGGATCGCAGATCCACAGCCGCCATACTTTCAAGTTCGGAACCGATCTGAGGCTCTATTTACAGTCGCCCCTCCAGGGCTTCCCCGTTCAGCACAGCTACTCCTTCGCCCGGTCGCAGACCCAGGGACCCAATCCGTTGACCGCCAGCCTCACTTCGGGCGACGGATTCGCCTCTCTTCTGACCGGCTTCGGCTCCGGCTCCATCAAGAACAACGCCGCCCTGGCGATCCGGAATCTGTACAGCGCGCTCTATTTCAACGACGAAGTGAAGCTCGGACGGCTCACCGTCAACGTGGGCGTGCGTTGGGAGTACGAGCAGCCCCGCACCGAGCGTTATAACCGCTTCGCCACCTTCGATTTCAGCCGCTCGTTCCCGGTGCAGGTCGCCGCCCTTCCGAATCTGCGCGGCGTCCTCACTCATCCGGGGCAGGGAGGAGAGCCGCGTGGACACTTCGATTCCGCCTACCGGAATTTCGGGCCGCGCCTCGGGCTCGCCTGGCGCGCCTCGAACGCGCTCGCCATCCGGGCAGGATACGGCATCGTTTTCTCGCCGCGCTGGGGCACCACCAGCGGCAGCGGTTTCGGCATCTCGGGCGAGGAAATCACCACCAACTGGGTCTCCAGCGTGGACGGAGTGACCCCCCTCAACACGCTGTCCAATCCGTTCCCCACCGGCGTGCTGGCCCGGCCCACCAGCCCGGCGGAAGTCCTGCAGCTGGGACAGAACCTGGATATCAACGACCGCGGGAGTAAGAACAATACCTACGTCCAGCAGTGGAATTTCGGCATCCAGCGCCAGTTGCCGGCGAACATGGTGGTCGAGGTCGCCTACGCCGGCAACAAGGGGACCCGGCTGCCCGTGGGCCTGATCTACAATCAGCTCGATCCCCAGTTCCAGGCGCTCGGCGCGCAACTCAACCAGCAGGTCGCCAATCCGTTCTTCGGACTCGCTCCCACCGGCGTCCTTTCCACGCCCACCGTGTCCCGCGGCCAGCTGCTGCGTCCCTATCCCCAGTACGGCACGATCTCCACCCTGAA
The DNA here is from genome assembly GCA_035495815.1 of Bryobacteraceae bacterium. GTDB lineage: Bacteria > Acidobacteriota > Terriglobia > Bryobacterales > Bryobacteraceae > DATJFH01. The sequence continues at coordinate 748 of DATJFH010000099.1, read as the reverse complement.
TCCCGCGCGCGGCCAGAACATGGGCTCGTCGGTTTATCATTCGGCGAACCTGCGCCTCGAGAAGCGCTTCTCGCACGGCCTGAATTTCGTGTTCGCGTACACCCGGGCGAAGCTGATCGATGACGCGTCGGGCCGCATCTTCGGAGAGAACGGCAATCCGCCCCCGATTCAGAATAATTACGACCTGCGCGGTGAGCGCTCCCTCTCGGAGGGGGACGTGTCCAACCGGCTGGTCATCAACCATACCGTGGACCTGCCCTTCGGACACGGAAAGAAGCTGCTCGGGAGCGCGCCCCGCGGCTTGGATCTGCTGGTCGGCGGCTGGTCGGCGAGTGGAACGATTTCGATAGTCTCCGGATTCCCCGTCTGGATGCAGTCCACCGGCAACGCGGGCGTATTCAGCTCGCGCCTGCGCCCCAACAGCACAGGGAAGCCCGCCGGGCTTGACGGCTCCGTGCAGTCGCGCCTGAACCGCTATTTCGATACGTCGCAGTTCACTCTTCCCGCGCCGTTCACTTTCGGCAACGTCTCGCGCACCCTCCCCGACGTGCGCGCGCCCGGCCGCCGCAGCTACGACCTGGCCCTGACCAAAACGTTTCGCATCCGCGAGCCGGTTTCGCTGCTTTTCCGCGCCGAATCGTTCAACCTCAGCAACACGCCCTATTTCGGTGGCGTGAACAGCATCGGCTCGAACCCCGGCAATAACCTCGGCACCCCGACCTTCGGCGTGATTACGGACTCCACCGGC
>DATJFH010000098.1:0-2134 GCA_035495815.1 Bryobacteraceae bacterium | reverse complement strand
TATGTGAAACTCGCCGCGCGCTCAGCCAAGCTGGGGCGCAAGGAACTGGTCGGCCTGGTCAAGATCTTCACCCAGAGCGCATCGGATTTTCTGGATGAGTGGTTCGAATCACCGGAGCTGAAAGTCACGCTGGCGACCGATGGCGTCATCGGCGCGAACGGCGGCCCTCGCTCCCCGGGCACGGCGTACATCCTGCTGCATCACTGCATGGGCGGGGTGGGCGGCAAACGCGGCCTGTGGGGATTCGTGCGCGGCGGCATGGGCGCAGTCACCAAAGCGATGGCCGATTCCGCGCGCAGCCGTGGCGCATCCATCCGGACGAACGCGGCCGTAGAGCGGGTCCTCGTACGCGGCGGCCGGGCGCGCGGCGTGGCGCTGCAGGGCGGAGAAGAGATCGCGGCGCCGGTCGTCGTTTCGAACCTGGACCCGGTGACGACGTTCCGCCGGCTGGTGGAAGAGAAGGACCTTCCTCCCCAGTTTCTTGCCGATATAAAGCATTTCCGCATTGAGGGCACTTCGCTGAAGATGAACCTGGCGCTGAGCGGCCTGCCGGACTTTCGCGCGCTGCCGGGCGCGCCAGCCGCGCATCACCGCGCCACCATGCACATCTGCCCGTCCATGGATTACGTCGAACATGCCTGGGATGACGCCAAGTACGGCCGTCCGTCCGAGCGTCCGCTACTCGAGATGACCGTCCCCACCATGTACGACCCGAGCCTGGCTCCGCCCGGCAAGCACATTATGGGGATCTTTCTGCAGTACGCGCCGTATACGCTGCGCGACGGCAACTGGGACGATCTTCGCGAGCCATTCTCCGAACGCGTGCTGGACGTGATCGAGGAGTACGCGCCGAATATCCGATCGCTGATCATCGCCAGGCAGACCCTGACCCCGCTCGATCTGGAGCGGCGGTTCGGCATTACCGGGGGCAATATCTTCCACGGCGAAATGAGCCTCGACCAGATGTTCTCCATGCGGCCCGTGGCGGGCTGGGCCCGATACCGCACGCCGGTTCCGGGGCTGTATCTATGCGGGTCCGGCGCCCATCCGGGCGGCGGCGTGATGGGCGCTCCGGGATACAACGCAGCGCGCGAGATTCTCAAGGACCTATGAAACTCATCTCATCCAAAGAGGTTTACAAGTGCAGCCTGTTCTCGGTGACCGAGGACCATGCCACCGACGGCAAAGGTTATGAAATCCGCCGCAGCATTGTGCGCCATGCCGGATCGGCCGTGATGATGGCCGTGGACGCCAAGAAGCGAATCCTGTTGGTGCGCCAGTACCGGCTCCCCGCGGGCATGGCGATGTGGGAGCTGCCGGCCGGACGGCTCGACCCGGGAGAGAATCCGATGCAGGCCGCGAAGCGCGAACTGATCGAAGAGACCGGCTTTCGGGCACGGAAATGGCGCAAGCTGGCAAGCTTCTACGCAAGTCCAGGGTTTGTCGCTGAAAAGATGACGATCTTTCTGGCCACCGACCTGATCGCGGGAGAGGCGCACCCAATGGATGACGAGCGCATTGAAACGCGCTGGTTCTCATCGGCGGAGATCGACCGCATGCTGCTCTCGGGGAAAATCATTGACGGAAAGACCATGATCGGCTACCTCACCTGGAAAAGATTCGGGTAGCAGGAAGCGGCCCACTGAATGCATAAAGGAAAAGGGGCTGTATGCGTTTCGTTTTTCTCCTTTTCTTCACTCTGGCTTTCCTGACCGCTCAATCGTCCGATCCGCCGGCGGACTCGTCCGGTCTCGATAAATCCCTTGATCCCTGCGTGGATTTCTATCAGTACGCCTGTTCAACCTGGCTGGCTGACAACTCGATTCCACCGGATCAATCCTCCTGGAGCCGGTTCGACGAGCTACAGGAGCGCAATCGTGCCATCCTGCGGGATATCCTCGAGAAGGCCTCCGTAAACGATCCCAAGCGCAGCGCCAACGAGCAGAAAATAGGAGACTATTTCGCCGCCTGCATGGACGAGAAGGCGATCGATGCCAAAGGAATCGCTCCCATCAAGCCAGACCTCGACCGGATCGCGGCCATTGGCAACCTCGCGGCCCTGACGAACGAAATCGCACACTTGCACGCCACCGGTGTGAGCGTGCTGTTCGATTTCGGCTCAGGTCCGGACTAC